>NZ_RZPB01000199.1:0-8727 GCF_003998535.1 Mesorhizobium sp. M7A.F.Ca.AU.002.02.1.1
CCGCTCGGCCAAGGGCTATGTCGACGGGTCGGTGCTCGACCGCGACGGCATCCTGTGGAACGCCGTCTGGGGCGGCAGCGTCATCGAAGCCTACGGACCCGACGGCAAGCTCGTCCGCACGGTCGCCATGCCGGTGACGCAGCCATCCTGCCCAGCCTTCGTCGGCGCCAAGGCCGACCGGCTGGCGGTCACCTCCGCCTGGTCGGGCAAGGATGAGAAGCAGCGTCTGCTGGATCTGCAGGGCGGCATGACCTTTCTGCTCGATATTCCCGTCAACGGCCGCTTCGAGCCGCGCGTGCTGATCGCCTGATCGAACTGGATTCTACGGTCGGACGGTGCGTTGTCACGCCACCGCCCGCACCGTGTCGGTTTCGCGAGAGCCTGACGTCTCGACCATGCGATGGTAGGTGATCGTACCGCCGGGAATCGTTCATCTCATGCCAAGCCGTAAGCCGAAACTGATACTCATCCATGAGCCGGAAAAGGCTTGTTTCGACCGCCTGGTCGCCGACGGCCATGCGCCGCAGCGCGCAACCGAAATCGCGTCCTATCTGGCGCAGTCGACCGATCTCGCTCCTGAATTCGACGTGCTTGGCCGTGCCTGCCAGGCACGCGGCCTGTCGTTCGCGCCGGTGGGGCTCGACGACGCTGCCAGCGTGCTCGCCGGCGAGCATCCCAGCACAACGCTGGTCTGGACGCTGACCGACGGCATCGCCTATTTCCGCGGCGGCGCGGCGCCCGCTTTGGCGCGACTGGGCGGTTTCAAGACAATCGGCGCCGACGATGCGCTGTTCGCGCTCTGCCAGGACAAGTTCCGCTCCGGCGCCGTGCTCGGCGCGCTCGGCCTGCCGGTGCCACAGGCTGGGCTCGCGCGTGACGGCCAATGGCTGGTCGAGCCGCCGGCCTCGCCCGCCGGCTGGTTCGTCAAGCCCAACCGGCTCGGCGCCAAGATCGGCATCTGGCTGGAGTCGCGCTGCAGCGATCTCGCCCACGCTTTGGAGCTCAGCCGGCGCGTCTTTTCGGCCTATCGCGACGATGTCGTCGTCCAGCCCTACGTCGCCGGCCGCAACGTGCGCGCCAGTTTCCTTAGCCTGATGCCGGGCGCGGGAGTCGAAGTGCTTGGCGTGGCCTTTGTCGATTCAGGCGCCGATTTCCAGACCATGGCCGACAGCCTGGCGCTCTACGGCGACACTGGCGAGGCAGCGAAAGCGGCGGGACATTACGCCGAGCCGGAGCTCGTCGCGGTCGCCGACAGCCAGCCGGCCGCCGACGCCAGGATTCGTGCGATCGCCGGGCGGCTGATGAGCGGGCTCGGCCTGCGCGACGTGTTTTCCATCGATCTCAGGGTCGAGGCCGACGACACCGTCCACCTCATCGAGTTCGAGGTCTGCCCCGGCCTGCCCTGCTTCGATTTCCGCGCCTATTGCCGCCAGCAATGGGGCCTCGAGCTTGCCGATGCCATAGCCGAGACAGCGGCGAGCCGGCTGATCGGCCAAGAGCATCGGGCCTGAAGGCGCGACGGCAGATCGCGGGCCGACGGCGGACGCGTTTCACTACGGCATTCGCTCGACCGCCTGCAAGGCGGGATCCATCTTGTCCCAGGCATGGCCGTGGCTCGTGTAGGTCACCATCTGCGGGCTGAACTGTTCCGGATCGTCGAGGCTGGCCGCATGGACCGCTATGAATTCCGGCATGGCGACGGATATCAGAAAGACCGGCGTTCCGCAGGTTGGACAGAAGGTGTGGATTTTTTCATTGCCGCTGGCGCCCGCCACGCGCCAGGTGCTCACCTCCCCGGTAATGGCCATATCGGTGCGCTGGCCGAAGGTCAGGTAGGATCCGTGGCCGGTGCCTGAGCGCTTCTGGCAATCGCTGCATTGGCAGTGGTTCTGGAAGATAGGCTCGTCATTGGTCTCGTAACGGATCGCGCCGCATGCGCAGCCGCCGGTATAGCGCTTGGTCATTATCGTTCTCCACGGGTCTGATTCTGCTCGAGGTCGCAACATCAGGCCGATTTCGGCTTGGCGAAAATATCGATGCCGCTGCCGGTTTCGAGGAAGGATTTCAGGCTGGACAGCACCGCCGGCCAACCTTGGCTGACGCCTTTCGCCATGCCGCTGCCGGCCTCGAGCTCGTCATGGCTGACGGTCAGCCGCACCATGGTGTCGTATTCCTCGATGGCGAACGTCACCCGGCTGGTTTTCGACGGATCGTCGGCCTGCGAAGCGTTCGCCCAGGTGATGACGAGGCGGGTCGGCGGCGAAATCTCGACGACCTTGCCGACGAGTTCGACGGTCCGTTCGTCATTGGCGCGGATGTGTTCCCATTTCGAGCCCGGCGTCCATTCGGAGACGTTCTCGTGGCCCCAGTAGCGCTTTGCGATCTCGGGCTTGATTATCGCCTCGAACACCTTCTGCGGCGTCGAGCGGATATAGGTCACGTAGACAAAGCTCGTGGTCTCTCTGGTGGTCATTGGTCTTCTCCTTCGAGTTCCTGCTTCAGGTCGTGCAGCAGGCTGAGCCGCTGCCGTTCGAATTTCCGTACCCAGCGCTCGTAGACTTCGTGCAGCGGCACGGGATTGATGAAATGTAGTTTTTCGCGGCCGCGCTTGACCGTGCTCACCAGGTTGGCCGCCTCCAGCAGGTCGAGGTGCTGGGTGGCGGATTGCCTGGCCATGTCCAGATGATCGCAAAGCTGACCGAGCGTCTGCCCGTTCTGCTCGCACAGAAGGTCAAGCAGCCTTCTGCGTGTCGGGTCGCCCAGCGCTTTGAAAACCTTGTCGGCGTCCATCTGCCTCACTCTGTTGTAAGGCATAATATGCAGGTAAATACCTGCATGTCAACCGGCAATCCGACCGGCGTTGAATGACCGCTCGTCGGCACGGCTCCGCACCTGGCAACTGCGCCAGGCAGATCACCGTGAAATCGCGGAGCAAAGATATGTAAAATGAGCCTGCGGGGCTTCAAACGCCGCCAGGCTCTATCCGATTTTGAGCACGTCTCCGGCTAAAACCGGAACTATGCTTGCAGGGGACCTCAGGCGCCCTCGACCAGGACAATTTCGCCGTCGGCGACCTTCTGGCGAATGGCGGCGGCGCGCTGGTATTCCGGCGAATGGTAGCAATCGTGTGCGGCAGCCAGCGATTCGAACTCGATAATGACATTGCGTGCGCGGCCGGGGCCTTCGGCCTTTTCGTACTCGCCGCCGCGCGCCAGGAACTTCGCCCCGAAGCGCTCGAAGGCAGGTTTGGCGGCGGCGACATAGTCCTTGTAGCCTTCCGCGTCGCGCACATCGACACGAGCGATCCAATATCCTTTGGGCATTTTCTTGGTCTCCGAACTTGTTCCTGGAAATCTCAGGCCGAGCGCATCTCGTCGAGGATGGCTTCGGCCGCTTCCCGTTTGTTGGCCGCAGCAATGATCGGACGGCCGACGACGAGGTGGCTGGCGCCGTTGCGAATCGCCTGGCCCGGCGTCACCACACGCTTCTGGTCGCCATGGTCGCTGCCCGCCGGCCGGATGCCGGGCGTCACCACCGCCATGTCGGGTCCCACGATCCGGCGCACCGCCTCGGCCTCCGCGGCCGAGCAGACGATGCCGCCCATGCCGGCATGCAGCGCCTGTTCCGAGCGCCTAAGCACCAGCGTATGCGGATCGTACTCATAGCCGACGTCGATCATGTCCTGCTCGTCCATCGAGGTCAGAACGCTGACGGCAAGCAGGCAAAGGTCGCTGCCTCTGGCCGCCTCTACGGCGGCCTGCATAGCCTTGGGATAGGCGTGAATGGTCAGCATGGTCACGCCCATCTTGACGATGTTCTCGACACCCTTGGCCACCGTGTGGTCGATGTCGAGCAGCTTCATGTCTAGGAAGACGTTGGTGCCGCCGCTGGCCAGCTCCCTGGCGAAGTCGAGCCCGCCGGCGAAGGCAAGCTGGTAGCCGATCTTGTAGAAGGAGACGATGCCGTCGAGTTCGCGCACTGCCTGCTCGGCTTGCTTCACTGTCGGCACGTCGAGGCCGACGATGAGCCGGTCGCGCATGCTATTGGCGATCATGCCTCGATCCGGGTGGACAGCAGGCGCGAGGTCTCGATCAGCGTGCGGCATAGGTGCTCCATCGATTTGTGCAGTCTTTCGTCACGGAAATTTCCATCCTCGTCGAAGGCGTCACCGCCGTCGGGCACCGAGCATTCCGGCGTCACCACCTCCATCTGGCAACGCACCAGCACCGCGCGCAGATGGTTGATGCAGCGGATACCGGCAAAGTGCCCGTTGGAGGACGAGCAAAGGCCAACGACCTTGCCGGCCAGCGGCCTGACTGGCCGGCCACCATCCCTGCGCACCCGGCTCACCCAGTCGATCGTGTTCTTGAGCAGCGGCGGAATGGAGCCGTTATATTCGGGCGTGGCGATCAGCAGCCCGTCATGGGCCATGATGAGACGGCCGAGTTTCTGGGCGTTTTCGGGAACGCCTTTTTCCTTTTCCAGGTCTTCGTCCATGATCGGCAGGGGGTATTCGGCGAGCGAGATGCGGGTCACCTCGGCACCTTGCATGGCGAGTTCCTTTTGCGCCACGTCGGCGGCCCTGCCGCTATAGGCGCCGCTGCGCACCGAGCCGGCGAAGACGAGGATTTTCGGGATCACTGCCATTGGCCACCCTTGTTCCCGGACAGGTACAGCCAAGGACGGCTCAAATCAACGGCTGGATAGGATAGGGGAATAGGGCAGTAGGGAATATGGGAGTAGAAAATAGCCTGGAAATGGAACCCTTCATCCCTACTCCCTTACTCCCCTATTGCCTTATTCCCTTCTCACTAGTGCGCTTCGCGGCGATAGATCCACAGCTGCGTCGGCGGAATGTTGCGGAGGATGAAATCGAAATGTTTGACCGTATAATTGCCGCGGCCGGGTGGGATCGGCGACATCGGGCCATAGGTCAACTGCACGATCGGCCGTCCGGCCGGGATGCGGTCGAGCAGGCTCTCGATATAGGCGATGCGCTGGGCGACCGGAAAGTTGAGCAGCGGCACGCCCGAAACGACGGAATCGAAGATCATCCCGCTCTTGTCGCCAAGCGTGGCGTTGAGGTTGAAGGCGTCGCCCTCGATGACGTTGACGCCGGGATAGAGCCGCCGCAGGTGACGAACGAAATCCGTGGAATATTCGACAGCGTAGAGGTTTTCGGGGCGTACGCCCTGGGCGAGGATGGCGCGGGTGATGACGCCGGTACCGGGACCGACCTCGAGCACTGGCAGGCCGGATTTAGGATTGACGATCGAGGCCATCTTGCGCGCGGTGATCGAACTGGTCGGCACGATCGAGCCAACCGTCTTCGGCTTGTCGATCCAGCCCTTGAAGAATTTGAGTTCGTCGTCGAACTTTTCGACAAGCGCCTTCCGCAGTCCAGGGCCACGTGTCATGCAAGCTCTCCTCAGCGCTCCCCGCAAAGTTACTTAGCACCTGAGCGGTGCTAGGCAAGGCGCGGCCGGACGCATGTCGTGGATAAGATAATTTTCGTCGCGTCTCAAGGGGTGACGCGATTCAAGGATTTACGCGTGGCAAATCGGCTTACGCGGGCCAAAGTGCATCAACGCTCGCCGAAAGACTCGAAGAAATCCTTCATACGGGCGAAAAAGCCGCTCGATTGAGGCGAATTGTCCTGCGAGGAGAGCTGTTCGAACTCCTCCAGAAGTTCGCGCTGGCGCCGGGTCAGGTTCTGCGGCGTCTCGACCGCGGTCTGGATGTAGAGGTCGCCGACATTGGGCTGGCGCAGCACAGGCATGCCCTTGCCCTTGAGGCGGAACTGGCGCCCGTTCTGTGTGCCTTCGGTCACCTTGACCTTGGTCTGCGTGCCGTCCAGCGTCGTCACCTCGAAGGAGCCGCCAAGGGCTGCCGTCGTCATCGAGATCGGCACCTTGCAATAGAGATCGGCGCCGTCGCGCTGGAAGAACTCGTGCGGTTTGACCGCCAGGAAAATATAGAGGTCGCCCGAGGGCCCGCCGCGCAGGCCGGCTTCGCCCTCATTGGCAAGGCGGATGCGGGTGCCGTCCTCGATGCCGGCCGGGATGTTGACCGACAGCGAACGCTCCTCGGTGACGCGGCCCTGGCCGGCGCATTTCGGGCACGGATCCTTGATCGTCTGGCCGCGCCCCTGGCATTGCGGGCAGGTCCGCTCGATCGAGAAGAAACCTTGCGTGGCGCGCACCTTGCCGTGGCCGTTGCACATCGAGCAGGTGACGGGCTGGGTGCCGGGCTTGGCGCCGCTGCCCGAACATTCAGAGCACGAGATCGACGCCGGCACCCGGATCTGTGCGGTCTTGCCGGCAAAAGCCTCTTCCAGGGTGATTTCCATGTTGTAGCGCAGGTCGGCGCCGCGCTCGCGGCCGCCCGACGAGCGGCGCTGGCGCCCGCCCATCATGTCGCCGAAAATGTCCTCGAAAATGTCGGCGAAGCCGCCGGCGCCAAAGCCCTGGGCCCCGCCATTCATGCCGCCCTGTTCGAAGGCGGCGTGGCCGAAGCGGTCATAGGCCGCGCGCTTCTGCGGGTCTTTCAGCGTCTCGTAGGCTTCGTTGATTTCCTTGAACTTGTGCTCGCAGGAATGGTCGCCGGGGTTGCGATCGGGATGGAACTGCATGGCGAGCTTGCGGAAAGCGCTCTTGAGCTCCTTCTCATCGGCGCCTTTTTGCACGCCCAGCGTCTCGTAGAAATCAGCTTTCATTTTTTCCCGCTGTCCGGATGCTCAACGTCTTGAAGCATTGTTGCGTCTCTTGCCGGCACTGACGCTTCGATTTAGGTGCGATGGAAGGGGGATGCCAGTGTCGACGCGGCTTTGCCTGCATTTTTTCAGCAAGGCCCGCTGTTTTTCTGCAAGGGGTTGCAAAAAAGCCCGGCCTTCGCCGGGCTTTTCGCTTTATCTTGCCGTCAAACGGTTCAGGCCGACTTCTTCTTGTCGTCGTCCTCGTCGATTTCCTCGAAATCGGCGTCGACAACGTCACTGTCCTTGGCGGCGTCCGCCTTGGCGTCGGCTTCCGCCGCTTCCTTCTGCGAAGCCTCGTACATGGCCTGGCCAAGCTTCATAGAAGCCTCGGCCAGCGCCTGGCTCTTGGCTTCGATGTCGGCCGCGTCGTCGCCTTCGGTCGCGGTCTTCAGCGCCGCGATCGCGTCGGAGATCGCCGTGCGCTCGCCTTCCGAAACCTTGTCGCCATATTCCTTCAGCGACTTCTCCGAGGAATGCAGCAGCGCTTCGGCCTGGTTGCGGGCCTCGACCAGCGCACGCCGCTTCTTGTCGGTCTCGGCATTGGCCTCGGCGTCCTTGACCATCTTCTCGATGTCGGCGTCCGAAAGACCACCCGATGCCTGGATGCGGATCTGGTGCTCCTTGCCGGTGCCCTTGTCCTTGGCCGAAACGTTGACGATGCCGTTGGCGTCGATGTCGAAGGTGACCTCGATCTGCGGTACGCCGCGCGGCGCCGGCGGAATGCCGACCAGGTCGAACTGGCCGAGCGCCTTGTTGTCGGCGGCCATTTCGCGCTCACCCTGGAAGACCCGGATGGTCACTGCCGACTGTGAGTCCTCGGCCGTCGAGAACACCTGGCTCTTCTTGGTCGGGATCGTCGTGTTGCGTTCGATCAGGCGGGTGAACACGCCACCCAGCGTCTCGATGCCGAGCGACAGCGGCGTCACGTCGAGCAACAGCACGTCCTTGACGTCGCCCTGCAGCACGCCGGCCTGGATGGCGGCGCCGAGAGCGACGACCTCATCCGGATTGACGCCCTTGTGCGGCTCCTTGCCGAAGAACTGCTTCACGATTTCCTGGATCTTGGGCATGCGGGTCATGCCGCCGACCAGAACGACTTCGTCGATCTCGCCCGCCTTCAGGCCGGCATCCTTCAACGCCGCCTTGCAAGGGGCAATCGTGCGCTGGACGAGGTCGTCGACCAGCTGCTCGAACTTGGCGCGCGTCAGCTTCAGCGTCAGGTGCTTCGGCCCGGTCGCGTCGGCGGTGATGAAGGGCAGGTTGATTTCGGTCTGGGTGGTCGACGACAGCTCGATCTTGGCCTTT
This sequence comes from Mesorhizobium sp. M7A.F.Ca.AU.002.02.1.1, assembly GCF_003998535.1. Classification (NCBI taxonomy): domain Bacteria; kingdom Pseudomonadati; phylum Pseudomonadota; class Alphaproteobacteria; order Hyphomicrobiales; family Phyllobacteriaceae; genus Mesorhizobium; species Mesorhizobium sp. M7A.F.Ca.AU.002.02.1.1. The sequence continues at coordinate 8,060 of NZ_RZPB01000199.1, forward strand.
TCAGCCGCCTCCTTGAGGCGCTGCAGGGCAAGCTTATCGTTCTTCAGGTCGATGCCCTGTTCCTTCTTGAACTCGGCCGCCAGGTATTCGACCAGGCGCATGTCGAAATCCTCGCCGCCGAGGAAGGTGTCGCCATTGGTCGACTTGACCTCGAACACGCCATCGCCGATTTCGAGCACCGAAATGTCGAACGTGCCGCCGCCAAGGTCATAGACGGCAATGGTCTTGCCTTCCTTCTTGTCGAGGCCATAGGCAAGCGCTGCCGCGGTCGGCTCGTTGATGATGCGCAGCACTTCAAGGCCGGCGATCTTGCCGGCATCCTTGGTCGCCTGGCGCTGGGCGTCGTTGAAATAGGCCGGAACGGTGATGACCGCCTTCTCGACCTTTTCGCCGAGATAGGCTTCCGCCGTCTCCTTCATCTTCTGCAGGATCATGGCCGAAATCTGCGAGGGCGACTGCTTCCTGCCGCCGGCTTCGACCCAGGCATCGCCATTGTCGCCCTTGACGATCTTGTAGGGGACAAGCTTCTTGTCCTTCTCCGTCACCGGATCGTCATAGCGGCGGCCGATCAGGCGCTTGACCGCGAAGATGGTGTTTTCAGGATTGGTGACCGCCTGGCGCTTGGCCGGCTGGCCGACCAGACGTTCGTCGTCGCCCGAGATGGCGAC
>NZ_RZPB01000019.1:0-22623 GCF_003998535.1 Mesorhizobium sp. M7A.F.Ca.AU.002.02.1.1
GCGTGTTGCCAAGCGCCTTTTGCAACGCGCGGGCTTGTTCCTGCGCCTTGATGGCCTCGTCAATGCGGGCGATCAAGTGACACTCGAAGGCATACTGCTCGTAAAGTCCGGCGCGTTCTTCCACGGGCAAGGTGTCGGCCTGCCGCAAGGCGACCTCATAGTAGCCGGCGGCGTCGCGATGGGCGCCGACACGCGAAGCCTCGCGCGCGGCGATCGGCGCGAATTCGCGCACCGCCTCGAAATTGTGCGCTTCCACGGCGTGATGGACCAGGCGTGCGGTGGCGACGCCGCCGTTTTCAAGCAGCGCCGACAGCGCGCGCTGGTTGAACAGTCTCCTGTAACTTGTCGTCAGCATCATCTCGATGGCGCGGCGTGCGATTTCATGGCGGAAGGCATAGCCATCGCCCAGATCGTCGAGCAGCCCATTCGACACACATTCCGCCAGCTGTCCGGCGCTGGCGACGCCGCACAGGCCCTGCAGAGCCCAAGCATCGGCCCGCCTGGGAAACACCGACACCGCGTCCAGCATCGAGCGGGCACCGGCGGACAGCCGTTCGGCCCGCGCCACAACGGCGTCCCGCACGCTGGCCGGTGGCGTCATCTCATTGTCGGCACACAGGAGCTCGGTGACGAAGAAGGCATTGCCGGCGGTGACCCGGTAGATGGCGTCGCCATCTCGGCCGGCAGCGCTGGCGAGCGACAGGACGGCCGCCTCGCTCAACAGCGGCACGTCGATACGGGCAACGTTGCCCGACGGAATTTCACCCAGCGCCCGGCGCACACGCGCCTGTCCTTCGCTGCGGTCGGTGCGCGCCGTCAACAGGACCAGGATGTGGGTGTTGGCGATGCGCCGGCCAAGAAAGCGGACGAAATCGAGCGTCGCGTCGTCCGCCCAATGCAGATCCTCGATTACCAGAAGCGTCGGCTGGGTCCTTGTCTCGAACACGTCGAGGGCACCGGAGAACAGTGGCAGCCGCTGACCCTGCCTGGCGTCGATCGCCTGCGGCATCGCCCATTGCGCCTCGCGGGCGAGGTCATAGAGCGGTCCGAGCGGATCGGGGATCGACAGGTCCTCGCAGGCGCTGCGCAAGATGCGCGTAGCCTTGGCCGCGCCGGCGACGAAGGCCTCGACCAGTGCGGTCTTGCCGGCGCCGGCCTCGCCCGACAACGCCACCACGCTGCCGCGACCACGCGCGGCTTCGGCGAGAAGTCCGTCCAGCTGCTCCAGCTGTGTCTGCCGTTCCAGAAGCATGATCATCCGCTTTTCGTGATCCGGGTCGCCGCCGCACCCCGCTTTCGTCAGGCAGGATAGCGCGGCCCGGTATCGGCTTTGTGGCTCCAGCAGTGAACGCCGTTAACATGGGGAATCGTCCCACGAAACATAGGGAAAGGTTCCGATGCGCGCCCCTGGCGAGCGTGATCAATGTCCTCCGCGCTCAAAACCGGGCGTGAAACAGTAAAAAGGAACCTGATATGCCTCGCTATGTGGTTGAACGTACATTTCCCAACGGCCTCAGCGTGCCGGTGAACGAGGCCGGCGCCGATGCGCTGGGCGGCGTCATCATGCGCAACGCGGAGAAAGGCGTGACTTGGGTGCAGTCCTTCGTCTCGCCCGACAAGAAGCAGAGCTTCTGCATCTATGACGCGCCTTCGCCGGAAGCGATCCGCAGCACGGCCCAGAAAAACGCGCTGCCTGTCGACAAGATCACGGAGGTGCGGGTTCTTGACCCTTACTTTTACCGTTGACCCGATCGATGAGTATCAAACTGCCCTTCGCGGCGACGGCAGCGTGCCTGACGAATCGTTCAGCGGGCCGTCGGCGGCGTCGAGACCCGTCGGACGAGACCCGTTACCGGGCCGGGCTTTCTGGCGGCTGGCCTCGCTGCTGTTCGCGCCATTGCGCAAGAGTCGGCGTCGATTGCCTCCGCAGGACGATTATCTGAGACGCGACATCGGCCTGCCGGAGCTCGAGGGTCTGCCGCACTACTGGGACTTCACCCGGTACCAATGATGCGTGCAGCCGAGATCCGACGTCGCAGCGGGAGCGGCGGCTCCCGCGCGCCATCAACAAGGAGGAGAGAACATGAACATCCATCTGTGGACCAAACACCTCATCAACCTGTCGATCGCGGCCACGGCGGCCAATGCTCACAACGCTGGCGCGCTGGACGAGAAGGTGCGGGCAGCCAACAGCCGCTTCGAGAACGTGGCGATGGCGACGGCCGAGGGCTATGCGCCGATCCCTTGCGCCAGCGGCATCACCGGCGGCGCCATGGGCATCCACTATGTCAATGCCGGTTATCTGAAGGACGATGCGGTCGAACTCGCCAAGCCCGAGGCGGTGATGTACGAGCCGATGGCAAACGGCAAGCTGAGGCTGGTGGCCGTCGAGTACATCACCTCGAAAGGTCCGGCTTCGCTGGAAGGGCAGCTGTTCAATTTCGACAGCGCGCCCAACCGCTACGGTCTAGGCCCGTTCTATGAACTGCATGTCTGGGCCTGGAAGAAGAACCCGGCCGGCACCTTCGCCGACATGAACCCGACTGTGTCGTGTGACGCGATGAAGGCCATGTAGCCGGCAGGGGCGGGGCGGCTGAGTGCGCAAATCTCCCCCCGCGAGGGGGAGATTGGGCATTCTTAGTTGCTCGCCGACAGCACCAGCACCGGCTTCTCGCTATAGAGCGCCGGGAACAGGGCCTTCAGGTTCGCCACCTTGGGCAGGTCGTTGTAGACGATGTAGGGATAGGTCGGGTTCAGCGTCAGGAAGTCCTGATGATAATTCTCGGCCGGATAGAAGGTCTTGCCGGTTTCCAGCGTGGTGACGATCGGCTCCGGGAACACCTTGGCCTGGTCGAGCTGGGCGATGTAGCTTTGCGCGATCTTCTTTTGGGCATCGTTTTCGGCGAAGATCGTCGAGCGGTACTGCGTGCCGGAGTCCGGACCCTGGAAATTCAGCTGGGTCGGGTTGTGGGCGACCGAGAAATAGACCTGCAGCAGCTGGCCGTAGGTCACCTTCGACGGATCGTAGGTGATCTCGACGGATTCGGCATGCCCGGTGCGGCCTGAGCCGACCGTCTCGTAGACGGCGGTGTCCTTGTCGCCGCCGGTGTAGCCGGAGACGGCCTTGGTGACGCCCTTGACGTGCTGGAACACGCCCTGCACGCCCCAGAAACAACCGCCGGCGAAGACTGCCTTTTCAGTGCCGGTGGCCGCCTTCTCGTCGAGCGCCGGCGGCGGGATCTTCACCGCGTCCTCGGCCGAAACCGCCGGCGTCAGCCAGAAGGCGGCGCCCGCGGCGGCCAGCGCAAGAGCGGCGAGCGCGCTGCGGAAGACGTTCGACGATTGTCTGATGACTGGTTTTTGAATGTCGGTCATGGCTTGAGCTCCTGTGACGTCCATCATGTGGAGTCTATTGGATAAGATACGATCATGCGACGGGCGAGTTGCGGCCGAAGCCTCACTTTCACGTGCATCCGGCTTCGGACCCGCGGGACCGAAGCCGGAAACAGCACCGCCTTTACTTGGCCGGAGCCATCGCATCCGTTGCCGGCTTCATGGCGTCAGCCGCCGGCTTCATGGAATTGGTGGCCATCGGGTCGGCAGGCTTCATCGCATCCGTTGCAGGTTTCATGGCGTCTGCGGCCGGCTTCATCGCATCCGCGGCCGGTTTCATGGCATTTGCAGCCGGCTTCATCGCATTGGTCGCGTCGTCGGCACGGGCGATGCCGCCGGCAAACAGCGCCGTCGAGCACAGAGCGAGAGCGAGCGCCGGCAGCGTCAGGCGGGAAGTGGTCATGATGATCTCCTTGGGGTTGGCGTTGAAGGCGCGCCCTCTTGGCGGCCGTGCTATGCGGCGCCGCTCCATGCGGCGTTGCGCAATTTCTTGTCGAAGCGCGATCTAGTCGGTCGCGGCAGCCAGGATCGGTCCGCCACCGGGCGACTGCACGAGCACGGCGGTGCTCAGGCCGCCGGACGCGGCGGGCAGAGGATATGTCGCGGCCGCGCCGGTCCAGCTGCCGAGTTTTTCGAGCGCATGCACGACATTGGCGTGCGGCAAGGTGCGGCCGGTGTTTTCGCCGCGCGAAACCGGCACCTCGACCACGCCCTTGGCATAGCGCACCAGCCAGACATCGGCGTGGCCGCCAGGTGCGGCGCCGGCGCCGATGCTGATCCTGCCGCCATCGAGTGACAATGCCGGGCCGCTTGTCCGGCCGCTCGCCGCAATCAGCTTTTCGATTTCGCCGGGTGCGGCACCGACGACATCGGCATGGCCGTTGACCACCACTTGCGGCGTGAACGGCCCGTCATGACCGAGCGCCGGCTCATAACTGACCTGGCGCCGGGTGAATTCCTGTTTTCCGAAGATATCCTTCCAGCCGAGATAGTCCCAGTAGGTGACGTTGAACGACAGCGCCAGCACGCCGGGCTGGTCCTTGACCTTGATCAGATTGGCATTGGCCGGCGGGCAGGACGAGCAGCCCTGGCTGGTGAACAGCTCGACCACGCTGAGCGGCTGGGCCGCCGCCGCACCGAGCGACGCTGCCAGCGCAATCGCCGAGAGGCTGGACACTTTGATGAACGTACAGGATCGCGACATCGGCTTGCTCCGTGGGCGGCGGCGCCTGGAAGCACCGCAGATATCCCCACTTCGCCGCTGTCGGCGCCTTCGTTACAGCGCTCACCGGTTTGTGATCGGGCCGCAGGCGTTCTTCCCTTCTCCCCCTGTGGGAGAAGGGAAGAACGCGCCCCTACCGCCAAGGCTGTAGGCTGGTATCCCGTACATAGGCGATGATGGTATCGCTAACGGCGTTCATGTCTTTCAGAACGTCATCGTTCCAAAAGCGCAGAATGCGAAAGCCTTTCTCTTCCAGGTGAGTTTTGCGGACGCTGTCAGACTCCAACTCCGCATGCTGGCTGCCATCGATCTCGACGACCAAGCGTGCTTCGAAGCAGACGAAATCGGCAATGTACTTTCCAATGGGAACCTGGCGCCGAAATTTTATCCGGTCGAGCCTGCGGTCGCGCAGTTCATGCCACAGCCGGTCTTCCGCTTCCGTCATTACACGCCGGAGCGAACGGGCGAAGCTTCGTTTGGCTGGCGGGACAGGTTGATGCGGCATGGCTTAGATTAGCCAGCTATTGCGCTCCGTCCAGCACCCCTCATCCGTCTCGGCGCTACGCGCCGATCCACCTTCTCCCGCAAGGGGAGAAGGCAAGAGGAGCAGCATCTACTGCGTCAGCAGTGTGTCGGACGGTCGCTTGTTGAAGTCGCACTTGCCCATCACGCTGTAGAAGAAGTCGGCGTTCGTAACGTCTGGCAGTGGAGGATTGTTGCCGCCGTCTTCCCATGCCTGATCGCTGGTCTCGCTGCAGGGCACCACGGCGAAGATGTCGACGACCGTGTTGCTGGCAACCTCGACGGGGAGGTATTTGGAAGGGTTCAGGGCCTTTTGTGCCGCGGTGCTGTACCCGGCGCCGAGGTAGAGCCGGTTCGACGTGTCTGTATTGTTCGACCTGAGCGGGTTGACCGGCCCGGACGGCACATCCATCTGCAGATAGAGCTTGTCCATCGTGCTCACGTTGATTGTTGCGCCACTGCTGTTTCCGGCGGAATTCGTGGTCGCGCACGTCGTCTTGAAATAGACGGTGGAGCCGTTCGTTTTTCCGCTTTTTGCCACCGCGGTGCTTTTGTAAACTCCCGCAGTGGCCGTGAAATCGGTTGTTGATCCTACTGTCGTGCACAGTTGGGTCTGAACCAGCGTATCGGTTGGTCCCGTGGTAATAGTTGTCGTCCCGTAACCTTTCGGCTCGGCAGCGGTATAGGTCTTACCACCGCTCGTATAGGAATAACTATACGCTTTGTAGTTGTAGTTGGCCTTCATCATGGCCGTCGGCGTGGTCGTGGAGGTCCAACCGTAGGGAAGGCCGTACAGAGTCATGGTCTTGTTCCAGTAGCCCGAAACGTGATCGACATTGAACGTAGCTTCGACCAGCGCCGGCGTCTTGCTCACCGCCGACGCGACGCCGACCGTTACCGTGGGAATCCTGGCGATCTGCATGAACACGGTCGGCATGGCGAAACTTGCCGAGGCCTGCGCGGTGGCGGTGCCGTTGGCGCTGACGTCGAAGCTGTTCAGGGTCGCTGCGCCCCGCCCGCCGTTTTCTCTGTAGGTATCCTGGAGCATCACCTGGCGCTGCGGCTTCGTCGAGGCCGTATCCATCGTGGTGATCGACAGGATCGCGGCGTCGAGTGCCGCCTGCTCGGTCGACCTGGTCTGGACAGCGGAGGTGTAGTCGACGGAAAAGCCGATCGCGGTGATCAACGGTATCATGGCAAGAATGAGTATCGGTGCGAACGAGCCGCTCCGCGACTCGATAAAACTGCCTGCAAGCCCCCGCATGCCTTCGTCCTTACATCAGATATTTCCCTCCGCTAACATCCCGTTCGCAAATTATGCTCTAACGGGCTTGGTTAAAATTTATAGATTTTTCGCGAAAAGCGCGAAAAAAGCGACAGGTGCCCGTGCTGCCTGCTCCGGCAAAGGCGCACAGCTTGCTCGGGCAAGCCACCCCTGCTAAACGCGCGCCATGAGCACGCCCCTCGACCACATCCGCAATTTCTCCATCGTCGCCCATATCGACCATGGCAAATCCACGCTTGCCGACAGGCTGATCCAGCTGACCGGCGGGCTGGAGCTGCGCGACATGAAGGAGCAGGTGCTGGACTCGATGGACATCGAGCGCGAGCGCGGCATCACCATCAAGGCGCAGACGGTGCGGCTGAAATACCGCGCCAACAATGGCGAGGACTATATCCTCAATTTGATCGACACGCCCGGACATGTCGACTTCGCCTATGAAGTGTCGCGGTCGCTGGCCGCCTGCGAGGGCTCGCTGCTGGTCGTCGATGCCTCCCAGGGCGTCGAGGCGCAGACGCTGGCCAATGTCTACCAGGCGATCGACAACAACCACGAGATCGTCGTGGTGCTGAACAAGGTCGACCTGCCGGCCGCCGAGCCCGAGCGCATCCGCGAGCAGGTCGAGGAGGTGATCGGCATCGACGCCTCCAACGCCGTGCTGATCTCGGCCAAGACCGGCCTCGGCATTCCGGATGTCCTGGAGGCCATCGTCCACCAATTGCCGCCGCCGCGCGAAGGCGACGCCACGGCACCCCTGAAGGCGATGCTGGTCGACAGCTGGTACGACGCCTATCTCGGCGTCATCGTGCTGGTGCGCGTCATCGACGGCGTGCTGAAGAAGGGCCAGACCATCCGCATGATGGGCACCGGCGCCAAATATCTGGTCGAGCGCACCGGCGTGTTCACACCGGCGCGCATCAATGTCGACGAGCTCGGCCCCGGCGAATTCGGCTTCTTCACCGGCTCGATCAAGGAAGTGGCCGACACGCGCGTCGGCGACACCATCACCGAGGACAAGCGCGCCACCGCCAAGGCGCTGCCCGGCTTCAAGCCGGCGCAGCCTGTGGTGTTCTGCGGCCTGTTCCCGGTCGACGCCGCCGATTTCGAGGATCTGCGCGCCGCAGTCGGCAAATTGCGCCTCAACGACGCCAGCTTCTCTTTTGAAATGGAAACCAGCGCCGCGCTCGGCTTCGGCTATCGCTGCGGCTTCCTTGGCCTCTTACATCTCGAAATCATCCAGGAGCGGCTGGAGCGCGAGTTCAACCTCGACCTGATCGCCACGGCACCCAGCGTCGTCTACCGGCTGGCTCTGACCGACGGCTCGATGAAGGAACTGCACAACCCGGCCGACATGCCCGACGTGGTCAAGATCTCGGCGATCGAGGAGCCGTGGATCCGCGCCACCATATTGACCCCCGACGACTATCTCGGCGGCATATTGAAACTCTGCCAGGACCGGCGCGGCATCCAGGCCGACCTGTCCTATGTCGGCAAGCGCGCCATGCTGATCTACGATCTGCCGCTCAACGAGGTCGTCTTCGATTTCTACGACCGGCTGAAGTCGATCTCCAAGGGCTACGCCTCCTTCGACTATCACCTGACCGACTACCGCGAGGGCGACCTGGTGAAGATGTCGATCCTGGTCAATGAGGAGCCGGTCGACGCGCTGTCCATGCTGGTGCACCGCACGGCGGCGGAAAAGCGCGGAAGGCAGATGTGCGAGAAGCTCAAGGAGCTGATCCCGAACCATCTGTTCAAGATCCCGATCCAGGCGGCAATAGGCGGCAAGGTCATCGCCCGAGAAACCATCTCGGCGCTGCGCAAGGACGTCACCGCCAAATGCTACGGCGGCGACGTCTCGCGCAAACGCAAGCTGCTGGACAAGCAGAAAGAAGGCAAGAAGCGGATGCGGCAGTTCGGGAAGGTGGACATTCCGCAGGAGGCGTTTATCCAGGCCTTGAAGATGGGGGACTAGGTCCTTAAGTAGTTTCAAAATAGAAAAAGGGTGCTAAACTGGCCGTGGCTCGGGGGTGATTCATGGCAGCAATTGCAGACTACATTTCTGAAATAATTAGCTTTCTAGTAGGTCTGGGCGCTGGTTCGCTCATAACATTTCAAATTATCAAAAATCGAGCAGGCCCTGGTGGAAACGCCGTTAATCAGGGTGGCGCTACCGCTGGTGGCGACTTAGTAGGACGTGACAAGACGATCACGAAGTAACGTGTCGATAAAGGCGCGTAGCGTGACGGCAAATTCAACCACAGTCGATCAGTCGGGAGCCAGCGCGGGTCGCGACATGGCGGCTCGCGACATCAACCATACTTACAAGAACATCGCCGCAAACCGCGTAAGCGCGATCGAAAAGCTGTTACAAAAGCTTGAGCTTGAAATTGAAAGAAATCAAGTAGCCAGAGACACCATCGACAGACTCAAACGGTTCTATTCTCAACGATCGCACGACGGTGTTCGGGGACTACGCGCAAAGTTGAGCGTGAGTGGCCGAGAGGATTCCTACTCTGATGCCATCGAAATGAAGGAAATGTTCGTCAAACTTCTAGAGCGCTGGTCTCATTATTATTCTGCTCAACAGATAATCGTATATCTGTTGGCGAGAGCTGAACGGCAGTTTAATGATATAATCCTCCCACAAATTTCTACATGTGGCGTGGTGGAAATAAACAAGTTCATGAATGAGCTAATTGTGATTCCAACTGTTGAGGACTGCGGTGCAAGCGTCCTGGAGGTAGATCATAACACCGCAATGGGGATGATTTACTGGCTGGCAGAACAATGTTTCGTCCGTTGGCATAAATGACTCAGCTCTCCTTTCAGCCTGCTTTTGACGCTTTTCATGCGGTTTTTAGGTTTTTACGTCTACGAAATGTGCTCGGCCCTTCGGAGGCGCTGGCCTACGATAAGTTGCGGATTCTGGATTTCTACCTTTTGTTCCCTCACAAAGTTCGGGACATTCGGCTGACAGCCCAGCATCAGAAGTTCAAAAAGCTATCAGACCGATATGCTTTTACTAAACCTTATGGCGAGCTACCCGATGCCAGGTTGGTATTCGAACGTATGCGCCCTATGCAAGCAGCGGCCATTCAAACCCTTGCCGCCAAGTCTTTGGTGAGTGTCGATGCGCTTGCGCAAAAGGAAGTTAGAGCCACAGGGTCCACAATTCCTCGGAGTCTCGCGGAACGAGTAGCCGAGATCAACGAATCTCAGTCCGACCTCATGGATTTCTTGGCCACTCTGGCATCGGACTATCCTCTGCAAGGGGATAACGGGCTGAAGGCGAGAACTGGCCTGTTGGAGCATCGATATGATGCGGTATGAGCCTACGCTGATAGTGACGCGTGTTGTGGTCGAGCGGGGTCATCTCGTTGTTTACAACGAACAGTTCCATGAGGGCGTTAATGTCGTCCGTGGTGATAATTCCTCCGGAAAATCGACTGTTTTAAATTTCATCTTCTATGGACTCGGGGGAGAACTCGCCGATTGGAGCGCAGTGGCTCGCCTTTGCACGAGAGTTGTCGTTGAGGCGCGTATAAACGGGCGCATAGTGACCCTTAGCAGAGAGATTTCCGAGTCGACCGGGCAGCAGCCAATGGAAGTTTTTGGTGGCCCATACGAGATGGCGACAGGGGCTGCCCGATCCGACTGGATACGCTATCCATATAGAGGTACGAGCAATCGCGAGAGCTTTTCGCAAGCAATATTTGGCCTCCTGGGAATTCCGGAGGTATCAAGCGATCTGTCCGGCAACATAACTATGCATCAGATACTTAGATTGCTGTACGCTGACCAGCTAAGCCCAATAGAGGACATCTTTCGTTTCGAAAGATTTGATCAAGCAAATTTGCGAGATACGGTAGGACGACTCCTTTGTGGCGCATACGATAGCGATCTTTACGATAACGAGCAAAAAATAAAGGAGTATAGCAAAGAGCTGGACAAGGTAATTGGGCAGCTACACTCGCTATTTACGATATTGGGCAGAGTAGGAGGGCCGGACCAGGGATTAACTACCGAATGGATTCAGGCTCAGAGACATAACCTGGAGAAGGACCGGGCTGCGGTTCAGACTGCGATCGAACAATCTGAGGCCGCACTTTTTTCCAGCGATGCAAAGGACCAATTCACACTGGACTCGCAAGAAACCGCTTACAGGCGGGTCCAAGAGATTCAGTCGAGCCTCGTGCGGACCCGTCAAGAGCGTGACGCCCTCACGCTTACGATCGCTGATTCCGATGCTTTCATTGTTAGCCTCCGGAACAAGATCGAGGCCCTGAAGGACTCTGAGAATGTGGTCGAAAATATCGGAGAGGTCAGTTTTCAGTGGTGTCCAGCCTGCTACGCGCCTTTGGAGGATGAGCCTGCTCCACATTCTTGCCATTTGTGCAAAACGCCATTTGACTCCGAACAGACCCAAGTACGCATTTCCGGTCTGATTCTTGACACCAGCCTCCAGATCAACCAATCGGAGGAACTTCAAAGGAAGCGAAGTGAGCGCCTAACCCGATTGGATATTTCACTGCGGCGACTCGAAGAAGATTGGCAACAGGCGTCCCAACATCTTGCTTCGGTGCAACGATTGCCATCGACTACATTACGAGACCGTATCGGAGAATTGCACCGACGAGCCGGATACTTGGAGAGACAGGTCGAAGATTTAGATCAGAAGGCCAAATTGGTTGAAACTATACGAGAGCTTTCGAGTCGGCGCGAGGAGCTGGAAGGTGCTATCGCTGGGCTAAAATCCTACAATGATGCACTTCGCGCTCAACAGCAGAATAGACTATCCATCGCCTATACTCGTATCTCTAACGAGGTTAAGGAGCTTCTACGCAACGATTTGAGGCGGCAAGATATATTTGAGGACCCTGAAACTATCAGCTTTACGTTTGGGCAAAACAAGATCGCTGTAGACGGGGAGAATTACTTCTCGGCTAGCTCCAGAGCGATTTTGAAAAGCAGCTTCTACCTGGGATTCCTTGCTGCAGCAACTAAGACGGAGTTCTTTCGCCATCCCCGCTTCTGCATGATTGATACTCACGAAAACATGGGGGTGGAGGCAATCCGCAGCCAAAACTTCCAACTGCAAATCCTCCGTATCTCGAAGGAAAGTAAGGTAGAGCATCAGATAATCTACGCGACTGCGATGATCGAGCCGATCTTGGAAGACGAAGCATATGCAGTCGGGGCGTTTTCCACGAGCGACGAAAAGACGATTGATATCAGGTTAAATTGAAGTGTGAGTCGGGATGGCATCATATCCTGCGCGAACGCGGCGATGGGGCCACGAAATGGCCATTTCTCCGATTGCGTGGCTCTGAGAAGCGCGACTGTTGTGTTCGGGAGGGCAGACCCACCTCGGGGTATTCTCTCCCCTCAAATGCGCACCACATCAGACACCACCGCCGCGGTCGGCCTTGCGGCGGCGCCTTCGGGCTGGCCGGCACCTTCGTCGCCAGCGCGCCGCTGCGCGAAACGCTCTGGACGATCGACGGCGTGGCTCTCGTGGTCGCCACCGCGCTGCTGACGATGAAACACCAGCGGCTGGGCAATGATTGCATAGCGGCCGGCTTCCTGACCTTCCTGGCCGGCGAGACCCTGTTGATGGCCGGCAATGCGGCGGGGCTTGAGGCCAGCGTGCCGTCCTATGTCGGCGGCATCTCGCTTTGGGCGGCCGCACTGGTCATGGTCAGCGCGCCGAAGACATTCGCCCTGTGGATGCGCCTCACCGCGCTCGTGGCCGCCGCGCTGTTTGTCGTCTCGGCTTGCATGATCCTCTGGGGCGCGCCCTTGCTGCCGACCTCGGCGCCGCTGCCCGCCGCCGGCTATCCGTTCCTGGTGCTGACCTTTGTCGGCTGGATCTGGACGCTGCTGAAGCCGGCCCGGTGAGCCTTTGTTCGCTTCCGTACCAAACGTCCGGCCTGGTTGATCGGGCATCGGCGGAACGGTAAAAAATCCGGGCGGCGGACCCAGGTTCGCCAGTGGCCGGCGCGGGCTCAGGCAACTGCCTCACCGGCATTCGCGCCGGCCATTTTCAACCCGTCAGATGATCGCAGCGATCCACCGGCTAGCCCTGCACTTGAAGGGGCGCTGACGCTTCTGACCTTCTCCCCTTGTGGGAGAAGGTGGATCGGCGCGCAGCGCCGAGACGGATGAGGGGTGCGTGACGGAGTGAGGCGGTGAAGGTTCTGCTCTGGTTCAGGGCGTTTACTGTTGGCGTATCGCCAAGCTGGAACACCCCTCATCCGTCTTGCCGCTGCGCGGCAATCCACCTTCTCCCACAAGGGGAGAAGGTTAGAAATGCCGGCGCATCACCGTCGCCCGGCCCTTCGCAGGCTCAGAGCGTTCGAGGCTCGTAAAGCCAAGCAATTGGCTTTACGTCCGCTAGCGCGGACCGCCTCTCAACTCTCAATCCACACCTTCTCAAAGTGCTGCTCCAGCGCCTGGTGCTGTTCGCAGCCTTCGACGCCTTTGCGACAGGTCCGGTAGACCGAGCGCCAGTAGGGTTGGATGATGATGCCCGAGTCGCGCAGATTCTGCTCGATCTTGCCCATGATCTCCTTGCGCGCCTTGGCGTCGGGTGTCGCCAGTGCCTTGTCTAGCAGCGTGTCGAATTCGGGATTGGCGTAGGCGCTTTCGTTCCAGGCGGCGCCGGATTTATACGCCAGCGCCAGCACCTGGACGCCGAGCGGGCGGCCGAGCCATTCGGTGCAGGAGAAGGGGTATTTGCTCCAGTCGTTCCAGAAGGTGGCGGCCGGCAGCACGGTGCGCTTGATCTTGAGGCCGGCCTCGCGCATCTGCGCGCCGATGGCGTCGCCGGTGCTCTTTTGCCATTCGACATCGACGGAGATGAGCTCGAATTCGTGGTCTGATTTGCCGGCCTCGGCCAACAGCTTCTTCGACTGCTCGACGTCACGCTTCGCCGGGCCGATATCGGCATATTCGGGGTGCATGGGGCCGACATGGTGATTTTCGGCGGGCTTGCCGCGGCCGCCGAGACCGAGCGCCAGCACGGCGGCATTGTCGACGGCGAGCTGGGCGGCGCGGCGCACCTTGACGTCGTCATAGGGCGCGTTGGCGACATTGAAGCGGGCGACGATGGTCGAGCCGGTGGCGATCTCGGAGTTCATCAGCCCCATCTGCTCGGTCTGCGAGACGGCATCGGAAGCGGTCTCGTGGTCGGTGTCGATCTCGCCGGATTCGAAGGCCGAGAGCATGGCGTTGGGGTCGGAGCCGTAGTCGACCCATTTGATGCCGTCCAAGTAGAATTCGCCCTTCCACCAGGGCTTGTCTTTGCGCTTCACCTCGGCACCGGTCTCGGCATCCCAGCTGACCAGCTCGCAGGGACCGGTGGTGATGGCCAGCGCCTTCAGGGGATCGCCGTCGCCCTCATAGGAGCGGTGCATGATCAGTGCGGGATAGTCGGCCATGCCGGCGATCAGCGAGATGTCGGGCTTGGGCAGGTTCAGCTTGATGGTGAAGTCATCGACCTTTTCGATGCCGCCATCGACCACCTTCTTGGTGTCGGCATTGACCAGCGCGCCCATGCGCGCGGCGACCGAATTGCCGGGCACCGAGGCATCGCACCAGCGGGTGAGGTTGTGGATGACATCGTCGGCGTTGAAGGCATCGCCGTTCGACCACGAGATGCCCTTGCGCACATGCAGGGTCAGCATCCTGGCGTCGTCGCTCGCCTCCCAGCTTTCGAGCAGCCAGGGCTCGAAGGAGAAGTCGGTGTTCCAGCGCACCAGATATTCGTTGCAGTGGCGGGCAACGTTGGACATCTCGACGCCGTCGAAGGTGCGCGGGTCCTTGAAACCCTTGACGTTCATGGCGACGCGCAGGACGCCGCCCTTCTTGGGTTCCGCCGCGCGGGCAGGGATGGTGCCAAGTCCGCCCAGCGCCAGCGCCCCGGCGGCGCTGACGCCGAGCCCGGCCATCAGCGCCAGATATTCGCGGCGGTTGATGCCGCCGGCCTTGAAATCGTCGGCCACGGGTTTGGCTTGCGGGTGGAGTTTGCGGTCGGTCAGCATGAATTTCATCGTCGTTCCCCTGTTGTTGATGCATGCCGCCCAAAAGTGCCCAGCGGTTTTGGGACAATGGCATGCACAGAAAAATCGCCCCGGCCGATCGACAGGCGCGGGGGCGGACGCGACCGCCGGGGCGCCGTTGCCTGAGGGGGAATGATAGAGCGGGGTGACGCCGCGGAGTGTTCGCTTTTCCGCAGTGATTGTGCGGGGTTCCGCGGGGGGAGTCGGCGATTGGCGTATGCGTTGGACGATGGCGCGGCGCGAATCTCCCTCCTTGAGGGGGAGATGTCGCCGAAGGCGACAGAGGGGGTCGGTACGACGGGACTCGACCTCCTATGTTCCATTGTTGAAAAGAGGATGCCGGCGCTTCACGCGAGACGCCCCCTCACCCAGCCTCCGCTTCGCTCGGCTGACCTCTCCCCGAGGGGAGAGGAGACTTGCAGCGCCGGCGCTTCCCTCTTCTCCCCAGCGGGGAGAAGGTGGCCGCGAAGCGGCCGGATGAGGGGGCCTTCGCTATGTTCAATACGGCCACTCACCCCTGCCCAGCGCTGCAACCGCAGCCACGATCCGCGCAAACGCTTCCGCCGCCGCCGGCACCGTGGTGCGGGCACGCAGGAAGCTGTGCACCAGCCTCGGCTCTTCGTGCCACCACGCCTTGCCGCCGGCGGCCAGAATGCGGTCGCGGTAGGTCTCGCCATCCGAGGACAACGGGTCGCATTCGGGGGTGACGATCACCGTCGGCGGCAGGCCGGTGAAATCCTTGTCGCGCAGCGGCGCAAAAGTCGGATCGTCAAGCGATTGGCGCCTGGCCGAACGGACGTCGCGGTAGAAGGCGATGTCGGCCACCGACAGCAGCGGCGCGTCGGCGTGTTCGATGTAGGAGCCGGCGCGCTCGTCGCCGCCGAGCTCGGGGTAGATCAGCACCTGGCCAATGGCAGCGCTGGCGTGGCGGCGCGTCGCCTGCGCCACCGCCGCGGCGAGATTGCCGCCGGCGCTTTCGCCGCACAGCACCAGCGGCAGGCCTGATCTCGCCGCTGCCCATTCGAAGGCGGCCACCGCATCATCGAAGGCGGCGGGATGAAGATGCTCCGGCGCCAGCCGGTAATCGACCGACAGCACGTCGAAACCTGTGCCGGCGCAGAGCTCGGCGCAGATGTCGTCATGGCTTTCGAGCCCGCCGAGGATGAAGCCGCCGCCGTGGTAGTAGACCACCATCGCCTTGGCGGCGTTGCCCTCGAGCCGGTAGCGCCGGACCGGGATGTCGCGGCCGGCGGCGGCGATCAGCCCGTCGCTGGCCTTGACGCCGGGCGGGCGGCCCTGGTGGAAAGCCCGGCTCATCCTGTCATAGACGGCGCGCTGCTTGTCGATCGGCAGGCCGATGATCTCGGGCGGATGCCAGGCGTTGACGGCGTCGATATAGGCCCAAAGGGCCGGGTCGAGCCGTGTTTCGTAGGGGCCGCGCGTCATAGATCGGCGTAGAGCGCGGCCGCGTTGTCGAAGCTGAAACGCAGCGGCACCGAGCCCTCGACCTGCCAGACGGTGACGGTTTCGCCGGCCAGCAGCCGGCAGGCGCCGTCGGTGTCGGTGACGGCGCCGCCATAGAGCCGGTTGGCGAGGTTGAGGATCCCGGTCTGGTGCATGGCCGCGCTGCCGCTGCCGCAGGCATCCTTGACCAGCAGCACGCGAAAGCCTTTGGCCACCGCATCCTTGACCGACGCGTCGATGCAGGCCTCGGTCCAGACGCCTGATATGACCAACCATTCGATGCCGGCCGACTTGATGTCGCCCGCCGCCGGCCCGGTGCGGAAGGCGCTGGCCTCGGCCTTGATCAGCAGCGCCTCGCCCTTGGCCGGCGCCACCTCATGGCAGATTTCGGTCAGCGGATCGCTCTTGTCGGAAAAGGCCGACTTGCCGTCCTCGCCGAGCGGATGAAACGGGCGGTCCTGCTTGTCGAGATCGACGATGTAGGCCCAGTGGTAGAGCGGCACCTGGTTCCGCCGCGCCGCCGCCTGCAGGCGCTGGACGTTGGCGAGGATCGTGGGAAAGCCCTCGACGAGGTAGCGCGGGTCCTGCCGGTGCTCTTCCTGCAGGTCGATGAAGATCGCGGCCACCGTGCCGGGCTTGAGGGAGATGGGCGTTTTCATGCGGCGCCTGCGTGATGCATGGGCGAGGCAGTCAAAGACCCTTCCGTATGCCGGCGGGACAGAGGGGGGCGCCAGGCAACGAGGCGCTCATTGGTTGCCCGTATCAAACCTGCGTCTCCAGAAACTCGTCCTCATAAGGAAAGCGCGACAGAAGCTCCGTGCCCGTCTCGGTGATCAGGATCTCGTCCTCCAGCTTGACGCCCTCGCGGCCGCCCTTTTCGCCGATATAGCTTTCGACGCTCACCACCATGCCTGGCACGATATGGCCGTCGCGGCCATAGGTCTCGTAATCCATGGCATGCGCGATGAACGGCGTTTCGCCATGCATGCCGACGCCGTGCATGACCGAGGTGTAGCGCTGGTCGACGAAACGGTCGGGGATCTTCCACGCCTGCTCGGCGATCTCGCGGAAGGCCATGCCGGGCTTGACGATCGAAATGTTGTGCTGAACCTGATCGTGCGCCATGCGGTAGAGCGACTTCTGGTAAGGGGTCGGCTTGCCTGGCCCGCAGCGGAAGGTGCGCGAGAAATCCGAATAATAGCCGTAGCAGCCGATGGTGTCGGTATCGAGCGCCAAGAGTTCGCCGGGGCGGATCTTGCGGCCGCTGGCCTCGTTGAACCACGGGTTGGTGCGCTGGCCTGATGTCAGCAGCCGCGTCTCGATGAACTCGCCGCCCTGGCGGATGACCTCGCCATACATGATGGCGAACAGGTCGTTTTCGGAAACGCCGGGCTTGATCGCCTCACGCACCGCATAGACGGCAGCCTCGGCGCCGGCCATCGACACCTGCAGGCATTTCACTTCCTCCGGCGTCTTCACCGCGCGCACCGCCAGGATTTCGCCCTGGCAATCCCTGACCTCACAGCCGCGCTTTTCCAGCGCCAGCGCCTGCAGATGGCTGCAGCGGTCGAGGCCGAGCTTCATCGAGCCGCCGCCATGCTTTTTCAAAAGCTCGGCGATCTCGTCGGCGAACGGACCTGCGGTCTCGTCGTCGCGGCCCGAGACCGACGACCAGACCAACTTGGAAGGCCGCGCCTCGTCGATCGTGTCGAGTACCATGGAGACATGATAGCTCTGCGGGTATTCGAACAGCACGATCGGCCCGTCGGTCGGGATAAAGAAATAGCGGGTCGAGTTGCGCAGGAAATAGCCGAACATGTTGCGCGAGCCGGTGGCGTAGCGCTGGTTGTACGGATCGAACAGCACCACGCCGCCATAGCCGGCCTTGCGCATCCAGCCGCGCAGCTTGGCCAGCCGGCCTTTGCGCAGGGCATCGGCATCGATGAAGGACGGTTCGGTGTCCGACAGCCACATGCCGCCGGCCGGATCGGCCGCCGCGGGGTGGCGCATGCGATCCTTGAAGTTCACGTCCTCGGTGCTGTCGGGGTCGAAAACGACGATGCTCATGGGCTCGGCCTTGGCTGGGTTGCGAGGTCGCAGCATGGCGCAAGAGGGGCGGGAGGATTGTGCGGAAAACCGCAGCTGTTGTGCGGGATGCCGCTGGCTAATCGGTTGCGTCGCGATCCTTCGCGCCCCCCTCTGCCCTGCCCGGCATCTCCCCCTCAAGGGGGAGATTGGCATTTTCGATGCCGCCGTTCTTTTCTTCAACATCTGAGATTGGCGAAAGCAGAGATGCAGTCCGATCTCCCCCCTTGAGGGGGAGATGTCCGGCAGGACAGAGGGGGGCGCTGTCCCGCCAACATCTCACCGCGTCAGCGAGCGCCAAGCCTAATGCCGTCGCGCCAGCTTCGGCGGATGGCCATGCTCCTCGCGAAACGCCCGGGCAAAACTCGACATCGAGGCAAACCCACACGCCAGCGCCACGTCGCGCACGGCGAGCGTCGAATGCGCCAAAAGATCGGCGGCGCGTTTGAGCCTCAGGCGCCGGTAATAGCCATTGGGCGAGATGGCGAGTTCGGAGCGGAAGGAGCGCTCGAGCTTGTCTGAGGACACGCCGAGCTTCGCGGTCAGCTCGGCCATGCCGAGCCGCTCCTCGACCGCGTCCTCCATGATGGCGATGGCCGACAGCACCAGCTCGTTCTGGACCCCGGTGCGCAGGCGCAGCGGCATCATCTTGCGGTCGATGCTGGAGCGCAGCTGGCTGTGCACGAACCATTCGGCGACGCCGGCGGCAAGCTCGGCGCCGTAGTCGCGGGTGATGATCTCCAGCATCATGTCGAGGCTGCCGACACCGCCGGCCGAGGTGAAGCGCTTGCGGTCGATAACATAGAGGTCGCGCCTGAGCTCGATGTTGGGGAAGGCTTCGGTGAAGGCGGCCTGGCTGGTCCAGTGCAAGGTGCAGGCATGGCCGTCGAGCAGGCCGGCGCGCGCCAGGAAGAACGCGGCATCCGCCACCGCACCGATATGGGCGCCATTGCGCAGGCTCTTGCGGATCCAGTGTGCAGCGTCCTCGGCGACGAGGTGATCGGCATCGCCGCCCGAGCAGACGACGATGCGGTCGACCTTCGGCGCATCCTCGGCGTAAAAGCCCGGCTGGATGACGACGCCGTTCGACGCCTCGACCGCACCTTTCGTGCCGCCGACGATGATCCAGCGATAGCATTGCCGTTTCGCCAGGACATTGGCGGCGCGCAGCGGCTCGATGACCGAGCTGAACGCCATCATCGGAAAACCTGGGAACACCAGCACGGCGAAAGTGAGGGGTTCAGTGGGCTTGGGTGGTTCGCGCGTGGCCATGGGGCGCTACATTTCGGGCAGATGGGGTTCGGGGTCAATTGGCCGGTCCATCATCATGAGACGTCCGCGCGCCGCCCCTTGCCCTTCCTCTCCCTCGTCGATCGGGGGAGAGGTGTCGAGCGAAGCTCGACGGAGTGGGGGTCGACCCTCGCCGCGCGCCCTGAGGTCTCTTGCTCGTCAGATTGTGCCTGTCTTGCGGCGACTGCGCGTCTGCGAACGCCTTCCCCCACTCCGTCTCGGCTTCGCCGAGCCACCTCTCTCCCCTCCGGAGGGAAAGGAAAGGAGCCAAGGCAGGGCGATGAGGGGCAACGCTGAAGTTGCAAGTTGATTAAGCTTCTAACCCGCCAGCGCCTGCTCCAGATCCGCAATCAGATCATCGCCATCCTCGATCCCCGCCGACAACCTTACCAGCGAATCCGATATGCCGATCTCGGCCCGTTTCTCCGCCGGTATGGAGCCATGCGTCATCAGCGCCGGGTGTTCGATCAGGCTCTCCACACCGCCGAGGCTTTCGGCGAGCGTGAACAATTGCGTGCGTTCGAGGAACTTTTTGGTGCCGGCTAGGTCGCGGTCGAGCACGGCTGTGATCATGCCGCCGAAGGCATGCATCTGCTGGACGGCGACGGCGTGCTGCGGGTGGCTGGCGAGGCCGGGATAGATGACGCGGCGGACGTCGCGGCGCGCTTCCAGCCATTGCGCGATCTTCAGGCCGTTGGCGGAATGGCGCTCCATCCTGAGCGCCAAGGTCTTGAGGCCGCGCAGCGCCAGAAAACTGTCGAACGGGCCCGAAATGGCGCCGATGGCGTTCTGCAGGAATTTCAGCTGGGCGGCCAGATCCTTGTTGTCGCCGACCACGGCGACGCCGCCGACCATGTCGGAATGGCCGTTGAGATATTTGGTCGTCGAATGCACGACGATGTCGATGCCGAGCTCCAGCGGCCGCTGGATATAGGGGCTGCAGAAGGTGTTGTCGGCGACCGTGAGAATCCCCTTGCGCCTGGCAAGTGCGGCGACGCCTTCGAGGTCGACGATGCGCAGCAGCGGGTTGGTGGGGGTTTCGACCCACAGCATTTTCGTCTCGGGCCGGATCGCGGCCTCGACGGCGGCAAGGTCGGTGAAGTCGACGAACGAGACCTGCAGATCGGCCGAGCGTTTGCGCACCCGCTCCATCAGCCGGAAGGAACCGCCATAGATGTCGTCGGTGGCGACGATATGCGCACCGGAATCGAGCAGCTCCAGCACGGTGGCGATCGCCGCCAGCCCTGACGCGAAGGCGAACGCGGCCGAGCCGCTTTCGAGGTCGGCCACCGCGCGCTCGAAAGCAAAGCGCGTCGGGTTCTGGCTGCGGGCATATTCAAAGCCCTTGTGCACGCCGGGCGATTGCTGGCCATAGGTCGAGGTGGCGTAGATCGGCACCATCACCGCGCCGGTCAGCGGGTCGTGGCTCTGGCCGCCATGGATGGTGCGCGTCGAGAAAGCCAGACGGTTTTTCCCGGCTGGCGGAGTATTGCTGGTCATCGTGCGCGCCTCAGATGGTTGATCAGATCGATGCGGGTAATCAGGCCGACGAATTCGTCGCCGTCGAAGATGATGGCGACCTCGTTGCGGTCGAACACCGGCAGCAGCGCGTCCAGCGTCTGGCTGGCCTGCAGCGTGTGCAGGTTGGAGGTCATGGCCGTGCGCACCGGGCCGTTGAAGCGCTCCCAGCGGCCGTCATAAGGGCCGTCGACCTTGGCCAGTATGTCGCTTTCGTCAACGATGCCGACGAGCTTGCCATTGTCGAGCACCGGCAGCTGCGAGACATCGGAGCGGCGCATGCGGCCATAGGCATTGAGCAGGCTTTCGTCCGGGCCGACATAGACGGTGTCGCCGGTGCGGTGCGAGCGCATCACCAGGTCGCGCAGATCGCCATGCTGCTCGTGCTCGGCCAGCCCCTGCTCGGCCAGCCAGAAATCGTCGAACACCTTCGACAGGTACTTGTTGCCGCTGTCGCAGACGAAGGTGACGACGCGTTTGGGCACCGTCTGCTCGCGGCAATAGCGCAGCGCCGCCGACAGCAGCGTGCCCGAGGATGAGCCGGCAAGGATACCTTCCTTGGACAAGAGGTCGCGCACCGCCAGCATGCTCTGCTTGTCGGGGATCGAATAGGCCTTCTTGACCAGCGACAGATCGGCATTGGGCGGCACGAAATCCTCGCCGATGCCTTCCACGGTCCAGCTGCCGGCCTCTTCCATCTTGCCGGTCTTGATCAGCGGCGCCAGCACCGAGCCGACCGGATCGGCCAGCACCATTTCGGTCTTCGGCGACACTTTTGCGAAGTAGCGGCCAAGCCCGGTCAGCGTGCCCCCCGAGCCGACGCCGACCACCACGGCATCCACATCACCGTCGAGCTGCGAAAAGATCTCCGGGCCGGTGGTGGTTTCATGCGCCAGCGGATTGGCCGGGTTGGCGAACTGGTTGGCATAGAAGGCGCCGGGCGTTTCCGCCGCGATCTTCTCGGCCATGTCCTGGTAATATTCGGCATGGCCCTTGCCGACATCGGAGCGCGTCATGCGCACTTCGGCGCCGAGCGCGCGCAGGTGCTGGATCTTTTCGCGCGACATCTTGTCGGGCACCACCAGCACGATGCGATAGCCCTTGGGGATGCCGACCTGGGCAAGGCCAAGCCCGGTGTTGCCGGCCGTCGCCTCGACAATGGTGCCGCCGCGCTTGAGCTTGCCCTGCTTTTCAGCCGCGGCGATCATCGACAGCGCGATGCGGTCCTTGATCGAGCCGCCGGGATTCTGGCTTTCGAGCTTGATGAACAGCCGGCATTTGCCGGTGTCGAACTTGGTCAGCTCGACCACCGGCGTCTGGCCGATCAGGTCGAGCACCGACTTGTAGGGCGGACGCAGGCGGGACAATTCGGCTTCCGAGGGGGCACTGTCCAGTGTGGCGATCTCATGCTCGCTCATATCGATGCTCCATGACCAAGCGACCGCCTCTGGGCAGGGCGGCAGCGTAGCCTCTTTTCCAGCCCTTTGCAGTCGGAAAGAAGATAGATCGTGCCAATCAACCGGCCAGATGCGGAATGAAATTCCGGTTTGTGCCTCAAGGGCTTGGAGGGTGTGTTGAGATTCAGGTCAGGCCGAGCCGAAAATGGCAGATTCCGAGAACCGGAGCAGAGCGTACTTTTGGGTACGTGAGCACCGGAAGCCACAGGAAGCCGCATTTGCAGGCCGGCATCACCTGAATATCGACACAGCCTACCCCAGCAGCTGCTTGCTCAGCCTCGCACACTGCACGCGGATATCGGGGATGGCGTCGATCTCGAAGAAGGT
>NZ_RZPB01000001.1:0-38899 GCF_003998535.1 Mesorhizobium sp. M7A.F.Ca.AU.002.02.1.1
ACGCAGCGGTGTGAGACGGGCATTCTTGTGGATGTTCATTCGGACCCTCCGATGGATGCTGAAGCGTGGTAACTCCAGTCTCCTCGGTCCGGTCCGAATGGACAACCTCTCGAAAGCTCACACCTAGTGCCGGCAGTGGCACCGCTGTTGTCCGTCGACAGGTCCCGCGCTTGCTCGGTGCGACCAACAACCTTAAGCGCTAGGGCGTAACCTGACCCTGCAAGATCTCCTCACCGACTATAAGGTGCGCCTCACGATCTGAGACGATGGGACAGGATGGCTAAGGAGGTGCGCCGTCTTGCATGCCCCGCCAGCGAGGCGAACCCTCTCGGCTACGCGCGCCACCAGCGACGCTCCATATCGTCAGGCCTGCGTCTCATGCTCAGATGAGCCGGTATTTGGCTCTCTCATCAGCAAACCGAGAGAGCCCATGCCAAGACGGAAGCAAGCAAGACGAACGAGCGTCAGAGATATCCTGCGCCTGACCCATAAACAGGGCAGTCCGGTGGGCCAAGGTGGCAGAGCAACTGAGGTTCGGCAAGACTTCGGCTTCCACCTATCTGCGGGCGCTGGAGACGGGCTGTCGTGCAGGCCCTGCATGCGGCTTTGAGGACGATGCGATGTTGAAACACCGTCTGTTGCGCCGAATCGGCCGTCGGCCAAACGTTGGGTCGTCATCAGGTTCTCGACAGCTTCCCGGTGTCAAATCCAAACCGTGGTCGGCGATCCCCACCAGGGTGGGAAGGCAGCGCTGATATAGCCGAACGTCGATCAAGTCACGATCAACGATTGCCTCATGTCACATGCCCTGCGGGACTGAAAAACGGAGAAGAACATGTGCGATGCAAAACTGAAGACCGTGCTTTCGCTTTTTTCGCCGGTGGCCAGCAAATTAGATGCTCTCTCGTCCAACGGACCAGCGACGGATGCAAACTGCGTTAAGCTAAATACGAACGAGAACCCGTTTCCGTTGCCGAAGAGCGTAATGCAAAGTGCAATTGCTGCGATCGAACACCAGTATCTTTATCCGGAAGACGACAATCTCAGCTTAAGGGCAGCTGCCTCCGATGCTTACGGATTTTCCAAAGATCAGGTGATTGCCGGCAACGGTTCGTCGGAGCTGCTCGGACTCATCTACAGAGCTTTCCTCGCCCCAGGAGATAGAGTGGCAATGCTGTCGCCCGGATTTTCGTTCAACCGTAAACTTGCCATGTTGCAGGGTGCCGAGTTTCTCGAAATCGCATCGAGCGAAGCTCATCCCCTGCCGATAGAAAAACTGCTGTCCGGCCCCGCAAAAGACGCGAAGTTCATTCTGTTGGCTAATCCGAACAATCCGACCGGAACATTCGTGCCGGTGGCCGAAATCGAACGCCTTGTGGAGCAAGCAGATCGCTTGGTCGTCTTGGATGAGGCCTACGTTGACTTCGCACCCGACAATGCCCTGCGCCTCGTCAATAGACATCCGAATCTTTTGATCTTGAGGACTTTTTCAAAGAGCTATGCTGCCGCTGGCGTGCGAGTCGGCTTCGGTTTCGGTCACCCAGAAATCATTGGCAGGCTGCGCAACATCCAGAATGTCTTCAACATGAACGTGATCGGGCAGGCGGTCGGGAAAAGCATTCTTGCGCATCGCCACGCCTACGAAGAGAACCACAGGCACATCAAGCATGAACGACAGCGAGTGACCCTGGCGCTGTTGCAACTTGGCTTTTCCGTAACACCCTCCCACGCAAACTTTTTGCTGGCCCGTGTGCCGGCGGGACAGGAGGGCTCATGCTGGCAAGCCGCGTTGAAAGAGCAGGCGATCCTCATCGCCAGCTTTCCTGACGTAGATTTGAAGAACTGTATTCGCGTCAGCATTGGCACCACAGAGCAGATGGACAAATTCCTTGCTGCCGCCGAACGCGTCTGTATGAACTTTAAGAAGGATCGCGGTGCTCACAAGCATGAAGTCGATTCACATTAAGCATCAAGTAATGATATGTCGTGAGCTATGATGATTAGCGAATAAATATAGGTAATTTGGAGAACAATTAATTGAAGAAAATTTCCGCTTCGGGCCTGACCTTCGGCATCTTCGATCATCTGGACGAAAACGGCGATGACATCGCACAACAATATGCAGATCGGCTGAGCCTAGCAGAAGCGTGCGATGGCTATGGCTTTTATGCGTATCATCTCGCCGAGCACCACTGTACGCCGCATGGCAGAGGTCCATCACCGAATTTGTTCTTAGCGAGCGTCGCCCAGCGAACCCGCAGTCTTCGTGTTGGTCCCATGGTAATGCTACTTGCGCTCTATCATCCGCTGCGTGCCTTCGAGGAGATCTGCATGCTTGATCAGTTGAGCGGCGGCAGGCTTGAACTCGGCATAGGGCGCGGCTCTGCTCCCACTGAATTGGGATACTTCGGGGTTGCTGTAGAAGCAGCACCAGAACAGTATGCGGAGGCCAGTGAGATTCTCATCAATGCGATGAAAGGCGGGACGCTTTCTTATCAGGGCCGCCACTTTGAGTTGAAAGATGTTCCGCTGACGTTGAGACCTCACCAATATCCCCGTCCGCCGACATGGATCGCCACCAATCGACCCGAGCCGGCTAGCTGGGCCGCTGCGAATGGGGCAAACATCGCCTGCGTCGGACCTTCCACTTCTGTTCGCAGCGTTACCGACGCGTTCCGCGCCGCCCGAATTCACGATGCTGACATTGGCCAGCAAGCGCCATTTCTTGGATTGCTCCGAATGGTGGTGATAGGGCGTTCTGAAACAGATGCGTATTTGCTCGCAGCACCTGCCTATGAACGATGGCTCAATAGCTTCAAATTTCTATACGAACTAAATGCCATTTCCACTCCACCAAACTTGCCTTTGAACTTCGATGCAGCAATTGAAAGTGAATTGTGCGTCGTGGGAACGGCAGATTCTGTCCGAAAAGCTCTCCTTGATCAGCTGGAAGAGGCAGGTGCTAATTATCTTCTGTGTCAACTGGCATTTGGGGATTTGCCGCTGGATGCCTCACTATACACCGCATCGGCCATTGGATCCGAAATCATGGCTCGAGTTGCCGCATCGTGAATCCGTCGTGTGATTGGAGGAGCAGCGGCAGCGCTGCTCCTCATTGCGAAACGGTTGTGGGGGCCGGACTCCTGTGTCAGGTGTAAACCATTGGAGCACGTCCTATCTGATCCAGGTCATATCCTGCGGCTTTGAAGTAGTTGGCACATTCGGCTGGGGTGAAGAGGTCGACGACCGCGCCGAGGCGTCCTGACCTTGCCCCTCTGATCTAATCCGGTTTGAAGTTCGTTCTGGCCCATCCAGAGGACCAGGACATGAAACGCAGCCGCTTCTCTGAAGAGCAGATCATCGGAATTTTGAAGAAACACGAGGCCGGGGTATCGGTTGGCGATCTGTGCCGCAAGCACGGGGTCAGCGACGCCTCGATCTACAATTGGAAGGCCCGCTTCGGCGGGATGGATGTCACCGAGGCTCGGCGACCTGAAGGCGCTGGAGGACGAGAACACGCGCCTGAAGCGGCTTTTGGCCGACGCCATGCTCGACAATGCCGCGTTGAAGGACCTTGTGGGAAAGAAATGGTGACGCCCGCCGCCAAGCGGAAAGCTGTCGCTCGCCTGAAGGAAGGCTTCGGGATGAGCGAACGGCGGGCGTGTAAAGCCATCGGCTGTTGCCGCATGACGGTTCGCTACCAGACCAGCAGGCCGGACGACCGCGAGGTTCGCGAGCGGATGAAGGCCGATCGCGCAGGAGCGTCGCCGGTTCGGCTACCGGCGTCTTCTCGTGATGCTGAGGCGGGAGGGCCTGGTCGTGAACCACAAGAAGCTGTTCCGGCTCTATCGGGAGGAGAAGCTCGCCGTCGCCGCCGTGGCGGCCGCAAGCGGGCGATCGGGACCAGGGCGCCGATGCTGGTGCCGCTGAGGCCCGACGAGCGCTGGTCGCTCGACTTCGTATCGGACCAGCTCACCGACGGGCGCCGCTTCCGCATCCTGGCCGTCGTCGACGACTGCACGAGAGAGTGCCTCGCACTCATCGTTGATACGTCTCTCTCGGGCATGCGGGTTGCCCGCGAATTGGACGGCTCATCACCGAGCGGGGCCGGCCCAGGATGATCGTCAGCGACAATGGCAGCGAGTTCACCTCGAACGCCATCCTCTCCTGGGCGGATCAGAACCGCGTCGAATGGCATTACATTGCGCCCGGCAAGCCGATGCAGAATGGCTTCATCGAGAGCTTCAACGGCCGACTGCGCGATGAACTGCTCAACGAGACGCTGTTCACCTCGCTGGCTCAGGCGCGCGTAGCCATCGCCCTGTGGCACGCCGACTACAACACCGCGCGGCCGCACTCCCCCCTGGCAGACCCCGGCCAAGTTCGCCAGCACCTTCAATCCGCGACGGTCGCTCGCGCTGCGCTATGCCAAAGGCTCCGCGCCAGCGCCCGTCGCTTCACCCGCCCAGCAGGGCACAACCCACGCCGGAAACGAACTCAAAACTGCTGGGGCAACGTCAGTCCCATAGAGCCTTGATGGTTATCTCGGCCTTTGCTCGCAGCAGCGCCTTAGGTTGGGCGAAGGCGTTCTCAATCGGATTGAAGTCGGGACTGTAGGGCGGCAGTTAGAGCAGGCTCGCCTGCGGCCTCAATCGCGCCGCGCAGGGTTCTCCAGGCGGATGTCGCCAATGTCAAATTTGCTGGCATCCATGTCGCCCTCGCCAACCGCACAAGCGAAGGCCAGAAAGCCAACATGTGTTCTGCGGCTTAATTAAGAGTCAGCCGATGTCGGCCGAACATCACCTTGTCTCGAAGTCGACGATCGGACAGCAGGTTGCGAAAGTTGGCGCGATGCGAAACAAACTGCTGAAGCGCTCAACTTTTATTGATCACGCGTGTTGGACGCGACGCACTCCCGTTCCAATCGGGCTGAGCGCAAATTCTCCCGGTTCACAAAACTGAGTCGCTGGAGTAGTGGGGGCGCAGAGAAATCTCCGGTCGCAGCCTTACCCGGTCAAAACAAGGATACCAATGATGAAGACTCTCGCCGTCTGCTCTGGCGGATTGGACTCCGTTTCCCTTGCTCACATGGTGGCAGCGGAGCACGAACTCACCGGCCTTCTATCTTTCGACTATGGCCAACGGCACAGGAAGGAATTGGGCTTCGCCGCTCTTTGCGCGCAGCGACTGAAGGTCCCGCACCAGATCATCGACATCGGCGAAATTGGCCGTGGCCTTTCCGGCTCAGCGCTGACTAGCAGTATCGACGTGCCGGACGGCCACTACGCCGAAGACACGATGAAGATTACGGTGGTGCCGAACCGCAATGCCATCATGTTGGCAATCGCCTTCGGTCTCGCCGCCGCCCACAGCGCCGAAGCGGTGGCGGCGGCCGTGCATGGTGGGGACCATTTCATCTATCCCGATTGCCGTCCGGCCTTCATTGAAGCTTTCCAGACAATGCAAGACCGCGCGCTCGACGGCTATGCGCAGATACGCCTCTATGCACCGTATGTGAATCTCGGAAAAGCTGACATTGTTGCGGATGGCGCAAGATACGGCACCCCGTTTGCTGAGACCTGGTCCTGTTACAAGGGCGGCGTGCGTCACTGCGGACGATGCGGGACCTGCGTCGAGCGGCGCGAAGCGTTCCATCTCGCCGGGCACGCTGATCCCACCGACTACGAGGACGCCGATTTCTGGCTTGAGGCGCTGCGCAGGAGGCGCGCGTAATGTTCCACATCAGCAAGGAATTCCACTTCTCGGCCTCGCATCAGCTCACCTCCTTGCCTCCCAACCATCAATGCGCGCGCCTGCACGGGCATAACTATGTCGTCGTAGTGGAGCTGTCGGCCAAGGAACTGGACGCCCACGGCTTCGTGCGCGACTATCACGATCTGGCGCCGCTCAAACGCTACATTGACGAGAGCTTCGACCATCGGCACCTCAACGACGTGCTGGGACATGAGAAGGTCACGGCGGAATGCCTGGCCAGACATTTCTATGAATGGTGCAAGGCACGTCTGCCGCAGACCGCGGCCGTGCGCGTTAGCGAAACACCGAAAACTTGGGCGGAATACCGTCCGTGACCGACATGCATCCCGCAATCCGTGTGAGCGAGATATTCGGGCCGACTATCCAGGGCGAGGGCGTGCTCATCGGCTTGCCGACGGTGTTCATCAGAACCGGCGGATGTGATTATCGCTGTTCATGGTGCGACAGCCTTCACGCGGTGGACAATCAGTATCGCCATGAATGGCTACCGATGCCGATCGATGCCGTGTGGCAAACCGTCCATGCGCTTTCCGGCGGCAGGCCGGTTATGGTCTCCTTGTCAGGCGGCAACCCGGCCATTCAGCCGTTCGGTCCCCTCATAGAACGAGGCCATCGCGAGGGCTATCGTTTTGCACTGGAAACGCAGGGTTCCGTGGTGAGGGAGTGGTTTGCGGATCTTGACGTGCTGACCCTTAGCCCAAAGCCGCCGTCCAGCGAGATGACGACCCGTTGGGCTGCGTTTGATGCATGCCTCGAAGCGGCGCAAGAGAAGCCGCAAATCGTGCTCAAGCTCGTCGTTTTCGACGAGAGTGACTATGCCTACGCCAAAGAAGTCGCGGCGAGATATCCGCACCTTCCGATCTATCTGCAACCCGGCAATCACACGCCGCCGCTCCCTGGCAGTGAAGACGCCTCTGTCGACTTGGACGGAATAATGATGCGAATGGAATGGCTTGTCGAAAGGGTGACTAGCGACAGGTGGTTCGAAGCCCGCGTGTTGCCGCAGCTGCACGTTCTGCTTTGGGGTAACAAGAGGGCGGTCTAGTCTGTGGCTTGCGTCGCACCGGAAGGCCGGGCTCCAACGGCTTGGCAGGCTCTCTTCGCGTGCCGAGTACAGCCGAGCTTTGTTCGCGTCAGCGGTCTCGCGATTGTGCGGCTGGAAACCGCCCGGACACCCCGCTGCCGGCGTGTGTCACCTTGACTCCGATGAGCTGTCGTCACGCAAAGTTGAAATCCGCAAGAACTGGCCTTCTCGCCCCACCTGCTCCGTCGCAAGCACGTCATCCCCTCATCCTTGTCCAGCTCTTATCGATGTATCTCATTGTCCGGCCTGACGCACGACTGTCAGCATGGGAATGCATCCATTGCGCAAATGCCTTCCATAAAGAAGATCGATTTCCTCATTGGCCCAACGTGAAATATAGCAACGTTTTCGTGGCGTGGGTCGGCTGCGTCGGGAGTAGCGATGAAAACGTATTGGGGTCGCCTGCGTCTCCTTGGGCAGCGAGTGTAAAGTATAGCGATGCGGCCTCCGGCGCGAACGGCAGCCGCGCAGTGATCACCTTCGCCTGTGCCTTTGCGGCGGGGGTCAAGCGCTGGTCTGCTAAAATTTTTTATCGTTTAGCTGGTTGAAACTGCCCCCGTTGCGGGCTGCAGAAGCCGGCCAGCCGAGAAACGGCAGCCGCACTTATGAAAGCACGCCAAGGCGTGCGGGCATCTATCAGTTGCAAAGGACAATACTGGCCGCGCCGATTGGCCATCACGCGTCCATTAGGGCAGCCACCAACATCAGTTCGCAAGAGGAGCAAAAGTAATATGTATCGTCGTCACCTGATCAAAGGGTTGGTTGCGCTCGGCGCATGCCGGATTTGCGTTCAAGCCGCCCAAGCGACCAGTGCCCATTGGGGGTACACCGGTCCGGTCGGACCGGAGCACTGGGCTGATCTGGATAAGGAAAATTTCGTATGCTCTGCCGGCACGCAGCAATCGCCGATCAATATCAACAGCGCGGTCAAGGCGGATATCCCGCATATCGCCATCGGCTGGCACAAGGGCGGCGGCAATATGGTGAACAACGGCCACACCATTCAAATCAATATGCCACAAGGCAGCACGCTGACCCGCGGCGATCGTGTCTACGAACTGGTACAGTTCCATTTCCATGCGCCAAGCGAACATCACGTGGCGGGCAAGAGCTTCCCGATGGAGGTGCATTTCG
Organism: Mesorhizobium sp. M7A.F.Ca.AU.002.02.1.1; assembly: GCF_003998535.1. Classification (NCBI taxonomy): domain Bacteria; kingdom Pseudomonadati; phylum Pseudomonadota; class Alphaproteobacteria; order Hyphomicrobiales; family Phyllobacteriaceae; genus Mesorhizobium; species Mesorhizobium sp. M7A.F.Ca.AU.002.02.1.1. The sequence goes on from NZ_RZPB01000001.1 coordinate 7,994, forward strand.
TTCACAAGGACACGCAAAGTGGTACTCTGGGCGTGCTGGGCGTCTTTTTAACGCCCGGCGCGACAAATGCCAGCTTTGCTGCCCTTGCTGCGGCCTTTCCCGAACTGCCGAATGGGGAGGTGACGATCGACGAGGTGAATCCCAACTGGCTTCTGCCAGCCTCGCTTGGCTATTGGACTTATGAGGGCTCACTGACGACGCCGCCGTGCACCGAAAACGTCGAGTGGATGGTGGCGATGGAACCGGTTGACGTTGATCCGGCAGACATCCAGCGATTTGCCTCACTCTACCCGTCGAACGCGCGCCCTATTCATTCACCCAATCGACGCTTCATCCTGCGCCAGAGTTGAGCGCCGCCCCAGCGGTTCCGCACGGTCCAACATTCTTGGCACAAGTTGGCGCGAAGCCTCCTCTTCCGGTCTGGCGGTCTGACGGCGCTCCCCAAGCTGGCTAGTCTAAATGATAGGGATTCGGTGCCGACACCACTCGTCCCAAATACGTCGCGGCGAGGTTTGTCTGCAACCCGGCAATCACACGCCGCCCCGCCGTGGTAATGAAGACGTCTCTGTCGAGTCCGACGGAATATGATGCGCATGGAACCGCTGGTAGAAAAGGTGACCAGCGACAGGTGGTTCGAAGCCCGCGTCTTGCCGCAGCTGCACGTTCTACTCTGGGGTAACAAGAGGGTAGTGTATACCTTCTCCTAGCTTCGCCGCCAACTACTCGGTTTTCCGAATTGCTCTCTATATTCTTGAAGACGATGCGTTCGTTAAAGACATGTGCTGCGCACCTGGTGTAAAAGCTGCTCTCATCATGCAGAGGTCAAGCCAGTCGGGCTCATCCGAGGCTATGGCCGTGAGCACTGTTCAGTTCGGCAGAGAGGGCGCTTTTGTACACACTTTGCGATCGTGGCGGCCCCGTGGGCAGATCTGCAAGCTGCCGCGACACTAACCTCTCGAAGCCCGCCCGCCCGCCTTTCGTGCAGCTTCCTCTGAACAAAACCACCGCTCGCCCTTCAATAGGTTGATGCGTGTCTCCCAGTAAGATTCCTGTCCAAGAACGTGATAATCTTCTTGCCAGTGTTGTAGCTGATGTTGCCCTTGATGCCGCAGCCTACCGCGGCGGGACCAAACTCAATGGCAAGCAGGCCGGCTAGGATCGTGCAGCCAGTCGCGAGCCTCGCCCACAACGGGGTCTCACGCGCATGAGGGCGCCGACCATGGGTTCGGCGGTTCATACGCGTATAACACGTATCTTTCTGAAAAAATCAATGCTCTCGGCTAAGCTACTGAATTATTTGGCTTCCATATAGCGCGTCGGCGGAACCAACTTGTAGACGGGCTATGAAAGGTTAAGCGCGGATGTCTATCGGCCGCCGGCGTTCCCGCTCTGTAAGCCTGCCTGAACTACCCGCGCCGCGGTCAAGCCCCAGGCTCCTGCTCATCCAGCGACCGCCCGATCAATGGCAGGCTGGAAAGACAAGAGCCGATGTCTTCCGATGGTCTCGCCATCAGCTTTGGGCTAACTTCCCCATTCTCCCGCTTCGAGCTCGACACACGGCGGTTTGGATGGCGCACGACAATCTGTGTCGGCTTTGTCGTGTCCGTGACAGACGCCTGAAAGGCCCGTTCGCGCGTTTTGCCGCCGTCTAAGCGGCTGGAATTTAATGACAAAGTTTCTTCTGGGATCGGCCGATCACGCTGGTACGCTTTTTGCGATGCTTGGTGTGAGGCGGCACGAGCTGCCTATCGGCACTTGTGTCGCGGGCAGTCGCGATAATTAGAACGAAGGAAGGAAAGCTATTATGTCAGGTCTGCGTCAGATCGCCTTTTACGGAAAAGGCGGCATCGGCAAGTCCACCACGTCCCAAAATACGCTCGCTGCCCTTGTCGACCTCGGGCAGAGAATCCTCATCGTAGGATGCGACCCCAAAGCCGATTCCACACGCTTGATCCTGAATTCGAAAGCTCAGGATACCGTCCTGGATCTCGCCGCACAGGAAGGCTCGGTGGAAGACCTCGAACTCCAGGACGTGCTCAAGGTGGGCTACAGAGGCATCAAGTGCGTGGAGTCCGGCGGCCCCGAGCCGGGTGTCGGTTGCGCCGGCCGCGGCGTCATCACCTCGATCAATTTCCTCGAGGAGAATGGCGCTTATGACGATGTCGATTATGTCTCCTATGACGTCCTCGGCGACGTGGTATGCGGCGGCTTCGCCATGCCGATCCGCGAAGGCAAGGCCCAGGAGATCTATATCGTCATGTCCGGCGAGATGATGGCGCTCTATGCCGCCAACAACATCGCCAAGGGCATCCTCAAATATGCCCATTCGGGCGGTGTGCGGCTGGGCGGGCTGATCTGCAATGAACGTCAAACCGACCGCGAACTCGATCTGGCCGAAGCACTGGCTGGCCGATTGAATTCCAAGCTCATCCACTTCGTGCCCCGCGACAACATCGTCCAACATGCCGAACTCAGGAAGATGTCGGTGATCCAGTACGCGCCGGACTCAAAGCAGGCAGGGGAATACCGCGCTCTGGCCGAGAAGATCCACGCCAATTCGGGCCAGGGTACGATCCCGACGCCGATCACCATGGAGGAGCTGGAGGAGATGCTGCTCGACTTCGGCATCATGAAGACCGACGAGCAGATGCTTGCCGAGCTTCACTCCAAGGAAGCGGCGAAGGCGGCGGCCCAGTAGTGACATTAGCGCTGCCATGAATCGGCGCGCCTTGCAGAGAACGGCGCCTATTCTTTGAGGCGTCACCCAACCTTGAAAGGGGGACTCATGAGCCGGGAATACGAGAATGACGGTGCTCTTCATGCGAAGCTTATCGAAGAGGTGCTGTCGCATTATCCCGACAAGGCGGCGAAGCGCCGCAAGAAGCACCTCAACGTCGCAAAGAGCGGCAACGAGGCTGGCGGGGAAAGCGAGGTCCTTTCCGAATGCGACGTCAAATCGAACATCAAGTCCATTCCCGGGGTGATGACGATTCGCGGCTGTGCATATGCTGGTTCGAAAGGCGTGGTGTGGGGGCCAGTCAAGGATATGGTCCATATCTCGCACGGCCCGGTCGGCTGCGGCCAATATTCTTGGTCGCAGCGCCGCAACTACTACGTCGGTACAACGGGCGTCGACACGTTCGGGACAATGCAGTTCACCTCCGATTTCCAGGAGAAGGACATCGTCTTCGGCGGCGACAAGAAGCTGGAACAGATCATTGACGAGATTGAAGTCTTGTTTCCGCTCAACAACGGCATCACCGTGCAGTCCGAATGCCCTATCGGCCTGATTGGCGATGACACCGAGGCCGTTTCTCGCAAAAAGACCAAGGAGTATGACAAGACGATCGTGCCGGTACGCTGCGAGGGCTTCCGCGGCGTCTCGCAGTCGCTTGGCCACCACATCGCCAATGATGCAATCCGGGATTGGGTCTTCGACAAAAAGGATGTCAAGTTCGAGGCCGGCCCCTACGACGTCAACGTCATCGGCGACTACAATATCGGCGGCGATGCCTGGGCCTCGCGCATACTGCTTGAGGAGATAGGGCTGCGCGTGGTTGGCAACTGGTCGGGTGACGCCACACTCGCAGAGATCGAGCGCGCCCCGAAGGCTAAGCTCAATCTTATCCACTGCTACCGGTCGATGAATTACATCTGTCGGCATATGGAGGAAAAGTATGGCGTCGCCTGGATGGAGTACAATTTCTTCGGTCCCTCCCAGATCGAAGCCTCTCTGCGCAACATAGCCAAGCATTTTGGGCCGGAAATCGAGGAGAAGACCGAAAAGGTCATTGCCAAGTACAGGCCGCTTGTTGATGCGGTCATCGCCAAGTACCTGTCGCGCCTGGAAGGAAATACCGTGATGCTCTATGTCGGCGGCCTGCGCCCCCGCCACGTCGTCACGGCCTACGAGGACCTCGGCATGGTCATCGTGGGCACCGGCTATGAATTCGCCCACAGCGACGACTATCAGCGCACCGGCCACTACGTGAAGAACGGCACGCTGATCTACGATGACGTGACCGGCTATGAGTTGGAGAAATTCATCGAAGGGATTCGCCCAAATCTGGTCGGCTCGGGAATCAAAGAAAAATACCCGGTGCAGAAGATGGGCATACCGTTCCGCCAGATGCATTCCTGGGATTATTCAGGCCCGTATCACGGCTACGACGGCTTTGCCATTTTCGCACGTGATGTGGATCTCGCCATTAACAACCCGGTCTGGGACCTATTCCACGCGCCTTGGAAAAGAAGCCGGGGCGATGAGCGGGCGATGGCTGCCGAATAAACATTTGCTTCAGCCCCAGTCTCCCACTGAGACGGTGAACTCCCGCGGCCTCTGATCCGCCGGAGCCTGGAACGTCTTGACGTCCTGAGCTGCCGTCCCGCGCAGCCAGATGCAAAAGAGGTAATCATCATGCCGCAGTCGGCTGAAAAAATTCTCGATCACGCTCCCCTGTTCCGCGAGCCGGAATACAGAAAGATGCTCGCTGAGAAGAAGCTAAACTTCGAATGTCCGCACCCCGATGAAATCGTTTCCGATCAGCGCGATTTCACCCAGACGTGGGAATACCGCGAAAAGAACCTCGCCCGCAAAGCGCTTGTCGTGAACCCGGCCAAGGCCTGCCAGCCGCTGGGTGCGGTATTCGCTGCCGCCGGCTTCGAGCGAACCATGTCCTTCGTCCACGGCAGCCAAGGTTGCGTCGCCTATTACCGCTCGCACCTGTCGCGCCATTTCAAGGAGCCTGCCGCGGCGGTCTCCTCCTCAATGACCGAGGATGCGGCGGTGTTTGGCGGCCTGAAGAACATGGTCGACGGGCTCGCCAACACCTACCAGCTCTACGACCCCAAGATGATTGCCGTGTCGACGACCTGTATGGCAGAGGTCATTGGCGACGACCTGCACAGCTTCATCCAGAACGCCAAGGACGAAGATTCAGTCCCGCGCGACTTCGACGTGCCCTTTGCCCACACCCCGGCCTTCGTTGGCAGTCATGTCGACGGCTATGACAACATGGTCAAAGGCATTTTGGAGCACTTCTGGAAAGGTCAGGAGCGTACGCAAATCGAAGGAACCATCAACATCATTCCGGGCTTCGACGGCTTCTGCGTCGGCAACAACCGGGAGCTCAAGCGCCTGCTCGATGTAATGGGCGTGTCCTATACATTGATCCAGGATGCCTCTGACCAGTTCGATACGCCTTCGGACGGTGAATACCGCATGTATGACGGGGGCACGAAGATCAACGAGGTGAAGAAGGCCCTCAACGCCGAGGCAACGCTTTCGCTGCAGCATCACAACACCCGAAAGACACTGGGCTATTGCGAGGAGGTCGGGCAGGCGACGGCCTCGTTCCACTATCCGCTCGGCGTTCAGGCGACGGACGAATTCCTGATGGAGGTCGCGGCGATTTCCGGCAAGGAGATTCCCGAGGCAATTCGCCTCGAGCGCGGCCGACTGGTAGACGCCATGGCGGACAGCCAATCCTGGCTGCATGGTAAGAAATACGCCATCTACGGTGATCCCGACTTCGTTCACGCAATGGCCCGCTTTGTCATGGAGACCGGCGGCGAGCCAACCCATTGCCTCGCCACCAATGGCACCTCGGCATGGGAAGCCGATTTGAAGAAGCTGCTAGCATCCTCGCCTTTCGGCAAGGCTGCCCAGGTTTGGGCGGGCAAGGACCTGTGGGCGCTGCGCTCGCTGCTCTTTACCGAGCCGGTGGACCTTTTGATCGGCAATTCCTACGGCAAGTACCTGGAGCGCGACACCGGAACGCCGCTGATCCGGCTGATGTTTCCGATCTTCGATCGGCACCATCATCACCGCTTTGCGCTCTTTGGCTACCAGGGCGCGTTGCGCGTGCTGACGACGATCCTCGACAAGATCTTCGACAAACTCGATCGCGAGACGAGCGAGACGGGTGTGACGGATTATTCCTATGACCTCACGCGCTAAGAGCCGTGGCCGGCTTTTCGCCGAGGCCATTCCTTGCCCAATGGACTGGGGAGGCTGAGCGATGTCCTCCCTCAGCGCCAAAATCAAGGACGCCTTCGATGAGCCCGCCTGCGATAAGAACCGTGGCAAAGATGCCAAGGCGCGCAAGGAGGGCTGCTCGAAGTCGCTGACACCAGGGGCGGCAGCCGGCGGCTGCGCCTTTGACGGAGCCAAGATCGTCCTGCAGCCGATCACCGACGTTGCGCATCTGGTCCATGCGCCGCTCGCCTGCGAGGGCAATTCTTGGGACAACCGTGGTGCGGTTTCGTCAGGGCCGACCTTGTGGCGGACAAGCTTCACGACCGACCTCACCGAACTCGACCTGGTGATGGGGCAGGGCGAGCGGAAACTCTTCAAGGCGATCCGCGAGATCAAGCACACATACGCGCCGCCGGCGATCTTCGTCTACTCAACTTGCGTAACGGCGCTGATCGGTGACGACATCGAGGCCGTGTGCAAACGCGCCACGGAAAAGTTCGGTTTGGCCGTGGTGCCGATCAATGCGCCTGGCCTGGCAGGCTCCAAGAACCTCGGCAACAAGCTCGCCGCCGAGGCGTTGCTCGATCATGTCATCGGCACGGTCGAACCCGACGACCCCGGGCCCTACGACATCAACATCCTTGGCGAATTCAACCTCTCGGGCGAATTCTGGCTTGTAAAGCCGCTCCTCGATCGGCTCGGCATCCGGGTGCGCGCCTGCATTCCCGGCGATGCGCGTTACCGCGACATTGCTTCCGCGCACCGCGCCCGGGCGGCAATGATCGTGTGCTCGACCGCGCTGATCAGTCTTGCCCGCAAGATGGAGGAGCGCTGGGACATCCCGTTCTTCGAGGGCTCCTTCTATGGCATCTCCGACACATCGCAAGCTCTTCGCAACCTTGTCAGGCTGCTGGTGAGGAAGGGCGCCGATCCGGAGATCCTCGAGCGCACGGAGACGCTGATCGCGCAGCAGGAGGCGATCGCGTGGAAGAAACTCGAATCCTACCGGCAAAGGCTCCAAGGCAAGCGCGTGCTGCTCAACACAGGCGGTGTGAAGTCCTGGTCGGTTGTCCGTGCGCTGATGGAGATCGGAATCGAGATCGTCGGCACCTCGGTCAAGAAATCTACGGTGCAGGACAAGGAGCGCATCAAACAAGTTCTCAAGCACGACAAGCATATGTTCGAATACATGGCTGCGCGCGAGCTGTACGCCATGCTCTCTGAACACAGGGCCGATATCATGCTGTCGGGCGGTCGCACGCAATTCATTGCGCTCAAGGCCAAGACGCCCTGGCTCGATATCAACCAGGAGCGCCAGCACCCTTATGCCGGCTATGCCGGCATGGTGGAACTCGTACGCCAGATCGACCTCGCCATTCACAATCCGGTCTGGTCTCAGGTGCGCCAGCCGGCCCCGTGGGATTGCCAGCCTGATCTAAAAGACGAACTGCCATGCACGAAGAAGGAGTCCGGGCACCTGTTCGATGAATTCGCCGGCGCGACGGCACACGAGTTCAGCGAGTGTTGAGGCGACCGATGGCCCGCATCCTTCCCCAGACCAAATCCGCGGCGGTGAACCCGCTGAAGTCGTCGCAGCCGCTGGGTGCCGCCTTTGCCTTTCTTGGGGTCGACGGCGCGATGCCGCTGTTCCACGGCAGCCAGGGATGCACAAGCTTCGCGCTCGTGCTCTTCGTACGGCACTTCAAAGAAACGATTCCATTGCAGACAACAGCGATGGATGAGGTGGCGACCATCCTCGGCGCTGCCGACCATCTTGAAGAAGCCATCCTCAACCTCAAGAACCGCACGAAGCCAAAGCTGATCGGGGTGTGCACGACCGCGCTGGTGGAGACGCGTGGCGAAGATTGCGCGAGTGATATTGCGAACATCAAGCTGAAGCACACGCAAGAGCTTGCGGGTACGGAGGTCGTGCTGGCCAACACGCCGGATTTTGACGGCGCGATCGAAGAGGGCTGGGCCAAGGCAGTCACCGCAATGATCAAAGGGATTACAGGCTCGGGCGAACGTGCGCGGCAGCCGAAGAAGATCGCGATCCTGCCCGGATGCAACCTCACTGTCGCCGACATCGAGCATATGCGTGACATGGTTGAAAGCTTTGGGCTCAAGCCGGTTATTCTGCCCGACATTTCAGGCTCGCTCGACGGTACGGTTCCTGACCGCTGGGTAGCGACCACATACGGCGGCACCAGCGTCGAAGACATTCGCGAGTTGGGCACGGCCATGCAATGCATCGCCATCGGTGAGCACATGCGCCGCCCGGCGAAAGCGCTGCACGGGTTGACCGGCGTGCCTTACGTGTTGTTCCAGTCACTGACTGGGCTGCAGGACACGGACCGCTTCGTGTCGCTGCTGTCTGCGATTTCGGGCGCGGCGGTACCGGCCCGCGTGCGCCGGCGCCGGGCGCAATTGCAGGACGCGATGCTCGACGGACATTTCCATTTCGGCGGCAAGAAAATTGCCATCGCTGCCGAACCAGACCAGCTGTTCCAACTTGCGACCTTCTTTGCTGGCCTCGGCTCCGAGATAGCCGCGGCCGTCACAACGACCGACAGGTCTAAAATTCTCGAGAAAGTCCCGGCGGTTTCGGTTCAGATCGGCGATCTCGGCGATCTGGAAAGTCTTGCCGTCGGTGCTGACCTGCTTGTCACGCATTCGCACGGGCGCCAAGCATCGGAGCGGCTCCGAATTCCGCTCATGCGCATCGGGTTCCCGGTCTTCGATCGACTAGGCAGCCAGCACAAGCTCGCAATTCTCTATCAGGGCACCCGCGACATGATCTTCGAGGTCGCCAGCATCTTCCAGGCCAACCAACACGCGCCCACTCCTGAGGCGCTTGATCCACTCCGTAATCGAGAAATATCACGATGAACGCTGTTCGCCGCCTCTCGCTGGTCAGTAGTGAGGTTTTCGCCCCGATGCCTGAACGACGTAAGGGCGCATTGCGCGTTGCGATCGCCACTCAGGACATGCAGGACCTCAACGCCCATTTCGGGTCGGCCAGGCGCTTTGCTGTCTACGACGTGACGCGCGAGGAATGGAATCTCGTAGAAGCCGTGGCCTTCGATGACGTGTCCGATGAAAGCGGGGAGCATCGGGCCGAGCGCGATGATCGCATCACGCCAAAGGTGGATGCGCTCAAGGGCTGTCAGATCCTGTTTTGTCTGGCAATTGGCGGCCCTTCGGCAGCCAAGCTTGTCGCGGCAAAAATCCACCCGATCAAAGTGGCGGAGCCCCAATCGATCCCACAGGTGCTCTTGCGCACGCAGATGATGCTCAGGACGTGTCCTCCGCCTTGGCTGCGCAAGGTGCTGGCGCGAGCGGGCATTGCCGAAAAGAAACCGTCCTTCGAGGACGAGGACTGAAAAGAGGAGGACGCCAATGCCTGACCCCGCAATCCCCCCAGCTGTCGCCGAAGACGAGGCGGCTCTTTGCACCCCGTTCGTCAAATGCCTCGTGCGGCTGATCCGTTCTCAGGATTCCTATGGCTCGTGGGAACGCAAAGCGGACGCTGAGCTGCTGGGCGACTTCATCATTACCAAGGAACAGCGCCGAGGGATCCCAATCATCGGAGATCCCGATCCCGACGTGCTGTGGAGGCTCGACAAGTACTACGCCGCCATCGGGCTTGCGATCGAGGAGCGCTGCGGCCTTATGGCATCGCCGATGATCCAGGTGAGCCATGAGGGTTTTGGTCGGGTGCTTTTCACGACCGGACGGCTGGTCGTTTTGTCCAAAACGCTGCGCGATGTCCACCGGTTTGGCTTCGAGACGCTCCTGAAGCTCGCCACGGCCGGTACGAAGCTGGTCGACGATGCGATTTCAGTCATCGAAACCTTTCCCCACGTGGCGCTGGCATGATGGGCGCGATTTTCGAGAAAGGCCATCATGACGGACCCGAGAAACTATGTTGGCCAGTCCCCTCGATCCAGGGACTCGAGGCCGACCAGGTTGTTGGGGTATCGCCGATGAAGAAGCCGCTGGTCCTGATCTGCTCGCAAGATGCCGAGTTCTATCTGCTCTACAGCCACATACTGGAGGTTGACGGTTTCAGCAGTGAGACGGCAGACGGCGCGAAGGCTGCGCTGGCCTTGGCCGAACAACGGGAGCTTCAGGCCGTAGTGCTGGATTGCGACCCAGCCAGCATAAACGGGTCCGCAATTTGCGCCCACCTCAAGCGGGAACCGCGCACCACCGACCTGCCTATCATCGCCCTGATCGCGCCTGGCGCCGAGCACCAGCACCTCGATCTCTTGAAGGCAGGCGTTGAGAGCTTTGTGCGGCCGGTGGCTCCGGCCAAGCTGCTCGACTGCCTGCGGGCGAGGCTCGGGCTGACCAAGCGTGGTCCGAACGGGGTTGAAAACGACAGTTGGATTTGTTGTGGAGGCCTGGAGATGAAGCTCGATGCCCATCGGGTTCGCGGTAATGGCCACGACATCCATCTCGGACGGATCGATTTCAACGTGCTGCGGCTTATGATTGAGGCCCCCGGCAAGGTCTTCAGCCGGGACGAGCTTATCGGGGCGGCCTGGCTGCCCAACATTCATGTCGGTGCACGCACCGTCGATGTCCATATCAGCCGAATCAGGAGGGCGCTGAAAACGGCCTTGCCCGGCAGCGTCATTCGCACCGTCAGGTCGGCCGGCTACTCGCTCGAGAAGCCGGACGACTGAAATCGGTGATCGAACGTGGTGCCGCTCTCTCTTCCTCCTGAGAGCGGTGTTGCCGCTTTGAGGCGCTCCTAACGAAGACCAGGAGAAGCAGGCAAATGGAATTTAAAAGCATATTCAGTGTGACGGGTGCTGATCATTCTGATGAGGACCTCACAACAGCTGCCGGACTGTGTGCCGAGGTCGGCGCGCACCTATCGGTACTCATTATACCGCCTCCATTGCTCTTGATGTCGTCTCCGCCCCCCGAATGGAATACAGGACGTGCACAGGCAATTGCAGTACCGAACTATCGATTTCAGCAAATCGAGAAATTTTCACAGGACGTGACCAGAATGGAAAGACGGTCCGCGGATATCCTCAAAAGGCTGAAAGCTATGTCGCTTTCCTGTGACGTTGACACCGACTATTGCGATCCGGCTAGCCTCGGTGAAGTGGCACGACAGCGGGCGCTCTGCGCTGACCTGACGATCGTTGGAGGAGACCTCCTCAACGATGAGACTCTCGGACCTCCTGTTGTCAACGGCTGCTTGTTCGATAGCGGAAAGCCGGTGCTCATCGTGCCGAAGGGCGTTAAGGCGACGCTGTCGCCTCGACGCGTGCTGGTCGGCTGGGATTCGCGTGTAGAGGCCTCGCGTGCGGTTCGGGAAGCTCTTAGTATCCTATCCGCTGCCAAGGAAGTCTGTGTCGCTATGGTCGATCCAAAGGCGCAAAACAACGGGAAAGGCGCGCAGTCTGGAGCTGACATCGCTGCCTATCTTACTCGGCACGGTGCTCGGGTCTCCGTTGACCTGCTTAAGAGCGCCGGCAAATCGGCGGGCACAGTGCTGACCCAGCACGCGAACGACATCTGTGCTGACATGATGGTTATGGGTGCTTATGGCAGCCGTGGGCTGCGTGAGCGGATTTTCGGCGGTCCGCCGAGCTGGAGCTTTGGGAAGACCACATTGCCGCTGTTTTTGGCTCGCTGATCAGCTCCGTAGGAACACCGATCAGGTCGTAGGACCGCCAACCAGTCCGAAGTCGTCGTCGGTTACCGGTCGGATTGCGGAGACATGGCTGGATCCGCGAACATCTTGCGACGCTTGTCAGAGCCAAACCGGACGCCTCGACTGCTTCACGACGCTCTCGTGAACCAACTCGTGCGAGATCGTCCGCAACGGGCAGTAAAGACGAACGGCTGCAGCAGACCGCAGCCAAGCCACAGGGCGGGTGTACCAGGAGACCCCGCCTCGTGCGCGAACCCTGTTGGAAGGCCCCTTATCAGTACCCGGACGCGCGTCAAATCGGCGGCTGTCCCTGTCAGCCTGCGGTGTGCAAGGGCCGCTGCCGCGGAGCTTCCCCTGCCCGATCGTCGGGCGTGCGACAATGTCGGATTCCAGACGAGCTGGAACTGCGCGAACTCGTTGGTTTGACAGGTCTTTATCCGGCACGCCGCATGCATGGGAGTCTCCGAAAGCATTAAGAGCCGTTATCCATGGTTACGCCCCTCGAAAGAAAGAGCCGCTTCCGTCGTGGCAGGGAAACAGCCACTCCTGGGGTGGAGGCCGGCGCTAGAAGCCGCCGTAAGATCCGGAAGAGCCGCGCGACAGCATCACACACTTTCCTTCTGCTCTTGGGTTCGGATCACGCCGCGCCGCTGTCGATGCCGCCGACATTGAGCCCAAGACCTGGAAGGCGGCACACGCTTTTGCTGTCCTCTCAGTCGGGACCGCGGCTCAAGCATGCCTGTGAGGTTCGCATTGCTCAATGCCCGGCAATCGACGTCAACATGCCGCTGAGTTGGAAAACACTCCTAGAGGAGTAAGGATAAGTGGACCTCTTTTGTATTGGTGTGGGTGCTGGACCATCTAATTTGAGCCTTGCGTGTCAGATACAGGAAGAGATTGCGCAAGGGGCACTGTTCCTGGACCGGGAGGTCGATTTCCGAGGACATCCAGGCAGCGCTTTCGATTGCGCGGAGCTCCAGGTCGGCCACTTCCAGGATCTGGTTACTCTGGTCAATCCGCGATCAGCCTACACATTCGTAAACTACCTCCACGAGAACGGGCGTCTTTACAATTTCCTCAATGCGCAATTTCACGGGGTGCTTAGAGCCGAGTTCGCCCAATATCTCAACTGGGCGTTCCAGAAGAATCCGCTTGTCCGTGGCGGCGAGGCCGTTCGCGAAATCCGCTTTGACGGCGAGTTTCGCGTGCGGACGGACAACGCGGTCCTTGATGCAAGAAACCTCGTCATCGACATAGGCAAGCAGGCGCAAATTCCGCCTCAGTTTCATGGCTGGACTGGACCCAACCTGTTCCACTCATCTGAGTTGGCCCACATCAATCCTGAGGTGCAAAAAAAGCATGTCTGCGTTGTTGGCGGCGGACAGTCGGGAGCCGAGCTGCTACTGCACCTTGTCGGCCGGCCGAAAGAACGGCGGCCCGCGGCGATCACATGGGTCTTGACGCGCGAGATGCCTTTCGACGACCACGCGTTCACAAACGGGCTGTTCACGCCATGCTTCTCGGATCGTTTTGCTGCGATGAGCGAGGTGCATCGACAGCTGTTCCTGCGGCGTTTCGCGCTTGCCTCCGAGGGCATTTCAGAAAGCAAGTTGCGCGCGGTCTATCAGGCGCTCTACCACCACGCCTTTCTCGAGCCACACCAATGCGAGATCACATTGCGGCCAAGTTGCAACGTGTCGCGCTGCATCAATGCCGGAGCAGGGCACAGGCTCACGCTGCAACGCGGCTTGGACAACATCGGAGAAGTAACCGCCGATATCGTCATCCTGGCCACCGGGTACGAGAAACCGCTGCCGGGTTTCCTAGAACCGATCGCAGATCGCCTCGAACAGATCGGCAATGAGCTCGCCATCGGCGAGGATTTTTCGGTGTACTGGGACGGACCGCGAGACCGACGCCTTTTCGTTCAGAACGCCTGCCTTGGACAGCGCGGGCTGGCTGATCCGAACTTTGGGCTGCTGGCCTGGCGAGCGCGCCGCATCCTTGACAGCCTTCTGCGGCGCGCGCCATGCGCCAATCCCGAGCATCTAGGGTTCATCAACCGTCCCTTGACGGAGTGCTGGCCCGACCTCGGAGTCGAACAAATGGGCAGCGGGATATGATTCGTCGATATTGATGATCGGCGGTGGCATTCAGGAAAGATTTCCGCCTCTGGCGGCAAAAGCGGGACGAGCAATATTCCTACGGCGTCAGATCGCTCTGCTCGCGCTTGAGCAAGGTAGCGTCGCGCGACTCCTGCTTGGCGTGAAACAGCAAAGGGCATTCAATCACGATGCAGCTTTACGTGCTGTCGGGCTCAACGCCACGTGGATCGAGCCCAACGCCGCCGTTGGCAACCGCGACGCGAATTATGACGCCGGGCCACATGCGGCGGTGGCTGCAAGGGTACCGAGCCTCTCCCGCACTTTCGACCCCATCGCCGAAGTGCGACTACTCCAGGACGCCGAAGCCGGTCTTATCGCCAGCGGGCCAGCCAAACTCTCACCTTCCTAAACGGCAGCCGCTAAGGTGAGCCGTCGAAAGCCGACATTCAGGTTAACGTCAGCTGGCCGTGTTAGGGCTCGCTTATTCAAGGCGGTACCGGCGCTTGCCGAAGCTAAGAAGGGTTGGCATGCCCTTTGCCGTGCTTGATGTGCGGCAACACGGTGAGAGCTCCGCTGAAGCAAGCGAGAGGGAGCAATGCCCTCGAGACCGTGTCCGATTTTGACTGGAAAATATTCCGCGACAAAAGAGACGAAAGGTGTGGAATGACTTTGGACACCAAGATGGAACTGCGTATGGGGTCCCCGGCTCCTGCGCTGAAAGTGGAGAACTGGCTGCGTGGCGAGCCCCTCACGAGCCTTCGGCCCGGCAAGGTCTACCTCGTTGAATTTTGGGCGACTTGGTGCCGACCATGTGTCCACGCCATGCCCCATTTGATCGAACTGCAGGAGAAATATAAAGACAGCGGATTTGAGATTATCGGAGTCGCAGCTTGCGAAAAGGCTGCAACCGCGGACGAAGCGCGGACCAACGTGGATGCCTGGCTGACCGAGAAGTTCCCGAATCTGAATTATCGGACAGCGTTCGATTGCACTGGCGAAATGAAAAAGCTCTGGCTGGAACCCAGCTCTTCGTTCGGGATTCCCACCTCGTTCGTGGTCGACCGCGACGGCCACATCGCTTATATCGGCCACCCGGCACCTCTCGATGACGTTTTGCCGAAAGTCCTTAACGGCAGCTGGCGCAGCAGCTATGAAGCGAAAGCCGTCGATGCAAAGCGAATCTCGCGTGTGCGCGAATCGTCGCTGAGTCAGCCGATATACGCCAAACTTGGGCCGGCGATGCAGGACGAGGATTGGGCAGCGGCACTATTGGCCATCGAAGAAGGCCTCGCCGTGATGCCAGACTCTTTTGATTTTCGGCGGGTTCATGCGGATATTCTGCTTCACAAGCTGCGCGACATCAAAACCGGCTTGCCGCTTATGCGCGAATTGGTCGAGGACGCGATCAACAAAAAGTTCGAAGCGATGTCTTGGGTGGTGATGGCGCTGAACCAACTCTTCCATCCCACGATCGACAACTCCCATCTTCCGCATGATGATCGCTTTGCGATGGGCAAGGAGCTCTCCGAACAGATCCTGGAACTTAATCCTCCGCAAGGCGATGGAGACTTTAAATTCGGGTGTTACTTTCCGGTCGCTCAGTATTATTACGAGAGCGGCAACAAGGACCGGGCGATCGAGTTGATCGAGGTGGCAATCAAATCGCTGGACCATTCGGAGCCAGTGCCGGACCAAACCAAACAGCGCTACCTCACCTCGTTGCTCCAAGCCCTGGCCAACTACACGGGTGAGCCTGCCTGTCACGCGGGTCTCTGTGTGGCTCCGCAAAACAAGACTTCCGAAACTCAAAACGCTGTCACTTCCTGAGCAAGGATCGCGAAGGGCATGACAATTGGAATTGAACACCGGCAAATCCGCCCGCCCAGGCGCACTTCGCAGCAATAACGTCGATGCCGCAAAAGTGCGCGGCTTGCGGCAGGTGGAATTTCCATTGCGTTTACCTCGGGTCGAACCGCGGCGCAGGCGTTCGCGCCGCGGTGAAAGGTCTCGCATTGGTGGACGTGCTCGAGGTCGGCCACGGGACACTGTTGCGTGGGATCGGCTCGCCCAAGCCATTCCCCGCCCACGCAAGCGCCCGAACCACACATCGCAGAAAAAGAGATCGTCCTTCAAGAGGAGTACTGAAATTGGGGAAAAGCGAAATTCCTCATGAACCGGTTGGCCCTGCTGTCCACGGGGACGACGAGGCCCTTGCTTCCCCGTTCGTCAAATGCCTCCTGCGGCTCATTCGTACTCAGGATTCCTTCGGCTTATGGGAAGGCCATTCGGATGCCGAGCTGCTGGCCGAGTTCATCATCACCAAGCAACAGCAACGTGCGGTACCCTTTGGCGGCGATCCCGATCCTGACGCGCTGTGGAGGCTCGACATGTTTTACACCGCCGTAGCGCTTGCGATCGAGGAGCGCTCCGGCGTGTCGACGTCGCCGACAATAGAAATGAAACCCGTGGGGGCTTCCGGCGGTTGGGCGTTCTGTCGAGACGTCCACCGGTTCGGCTTCGAGACTTTCCGCAAACTTGCTGAGGCCGGTACGAAACTGGTCGACGATGCGACTGCAGCCATTGAAGCCTAGCCCGAGATGGAGCGCATCAAGAAACCATTGTTCCAGGAAGGATCTATGTCAGACCTAGATAGGATGAGGAAAAAAGTCTGAAAGCTCCAGTTGCGTGCAGCTATTGCCAAGATGGCATTGCAGGACCTCGTCGAGGGTCTGCCGGGCAAGTGGGCCGACATACAGGAAGTCGCCGAGAAAACCCAAGCCGTTTATGCCGAGTTGGATGTTGCCAAGAGAGAACTCGCTTCAATGAAGAATTTAGGATGATGCGCACATTCACCACCCGTGACGGCTCCATTTGGATGCCGTCGTACCTGACCTCCATCGATAGCAAACCTGCATCGGCTGCTGCCGTTGTTTCAAGGTCTGCTCGCGCGATGTCATGCATCTTCACGGCGTTGATGATGCGGGTGAAATCCTCGCCCCTGCGATGACGAGGACGACGATTTCGACGGCAAGCTCAATCGCATGATCATGGTTGTCGATGATGCCGGCCGCTGCATAGGCTGCGGAGCCTGCGGCCGCGTCTGCCCCAAGAACTGCCAGACGCATGTTGCGGCCGACGAGCTCGCAACATGATCTGGCGAAAACCAGGAGAACGGCGTTGCACTTCATCTTTTTGTCGGCTCGTGGGGCTGGTCCTGTGCAGCAATGCGTCGATGGTTTACTTCGCTTTGGATTCGATCCGTGTGGCAGTCGTCACGACGCTGGCCTGTTCGCTGCTGCTTCAGGCCTGCTATTTCGGCTGCGTGCTCTTTTTCGCGGACGTCGATGATCTGTAGAACTGTTCATTCGCTCCGCAGAGGGCCGGCGAATCCAATCTCTTCCTAAGCCCGTTGGCCGTAATCGAAAGACACGGGGCCGGCGAGTTCGTGCTCAGCTGCCACTGTGCTAGCAAGGGAACGGAATCCAATCCCGGAGCAGATGGCCAGAGTTGAGCGAAGACTGCGGTCGGAGCTCCTGCGCTTCCGGGTCTCCAAGGGGACGACTTTGCGAACCGAAGGGACTTTGAACCGTTGACGTGGCCAGCGTGCGGTAGGTTGGGCCAGCGACAGGGATCCCGGCCGGCCGGGAAGCACCGCCCTCTCAATGTGCGTTGACTTCGCTTCCTTTGGCGAAATGTGGGTAACGGCGAGGGCCGCACTCTTCCCGGGCCGTCGACATTCCCGCCCTTTTGGTGCGTGCGCCGTTAGGCGCGACAATTCGGTGCCCGCGTGTAACTGCGCGCATTCGCCGAAGCTTAGACGTGGTGCATTCCCGCTCGCCCGTTTGGCGGACAGTTCCGGCCGTGCTGGTTTTGCCGCCTAACGCCCGCCGCTCGTCACTGCCACACCCCTCTCCGGCAACGGCTCGGCGCATCGCGCAAGCCGGTTTAGCGATCAGGCCAGGCCCTTCGCGAGTTCCAACGCCTGCCGTTCGAAGAGGCGGCGGTAAATGCCACCATCGAGATTGATCAGGGCGGCATGATCGCCGTCCTCCATGATGCGGCCACGGTCGAAGACGAGCAGCCGATCGAGCGAGCGGACCGTCGACAGCCGGTGTGCGATGACGAGTGTGGTTCGGCCCACCATCAACCGATCCACCGCTTGTTGAATGAGCACCTCGGATTCCGAATCGAGGCTCGATGTGGCCTCGTCCAGAATAAGGATCGGCGCGTTCGCGAGGAAGGCGCGCGCGATCGCCACGCGCTGGCGCTCGCCGCCGGAGAGCTTCAAACCCCTTTCGCCGACCAATGTCCCATAGCCCTTCGGCAGGGGCGCGATGAATTCGTGGGCACTTGCCAGTCGTGCCGCTTGCTCGATCTCGGCCTGGCTCGCGCCAGGCCGGCCATAGGCGATGTTCTCGGCAAGCGACCTGTGAAACAGGATCGGCTCCTGCTGCACGATCGCGATCTGCGAACGAAGGGACTCTTGGGTCACCTCCGAGACGTCCTGACCGTCTATCAGGATCCGGCCGCCGCTCAGGTCGTAGAGTCTCTGGATCAGCTTCACGAATGTTGTCTTGCCGGAACCGGAGGGTCCAACCAACCCAACCCTTTCGCCAGCTTCAATCGACAGCGAACATTCGCTATAGAGCGGCAGGGGATGGTTGGCGTAGCGGAAGTGGACGTTCTCGAAATCGATACGGCCGTTCGTGATCCGGATCGGCTTGGCCTCTGGACGATCGGCAACATCCACCTGCTGATTGTGGATGGCCACCAGTTCTTCCATATCATTAACCGAGTGCTGCACGTTGCGGACATGCATGCCGGCATCACGCAGATAGCCCTGCAGGACGATGAAGGACGTGAGAACATATGCTATCTCGCCCGGCGTTGCCTGTCCATGCGACCACAGAAGCAGGGCATATCCGACCACCGCCACCCTGAGCGCAACCAAAGTTACGCCTTGGGTTGAGCCGATGATCGTTCCGCGCACCCAGCTCCGGCGCGCGCGGTGCCGCCATTTCGTCATGATATTTGCAAGCCGCTCGTCTTCGCGAACCTCTGCGCCGAAGCCCTTGACCACAGCGTTGCAACTGACCGCGTCCGCAAGCGCGCCGCTGAGCCTTGTGTCCCATCGGTTGGCAAGGCTCGCCGCTGGCGCGACATAGCCGAGCGACAGCGAAATCGAAAACGCAAGGTAGACGAGAGAGCCGCAAGCAAAGATCACGCCCATGACCGGCCAGTGCCAGCCGAGCAGCACCGTCGAGCCGATCAAGATGACAAACGACGGGAGCAGCGTGACGAGTATCGTGCTGTTGAGGAGGTCGAGCGCCCACATGCCGCGCGTTATCTTGCGCACTGTCGAGCCGGCGAAGCTGTTTGCATGCCAGTCTGTCGAAAAGCGCTGCACATGATGGAACGCTTCGGTCGCGACGTCGGAAATCATTTTCAACACCAGGTCGCTCAGGCCAATGAAGGCGACGTGGCGCATGGCAATGCCACCGAGTGCCAATGCAATCGGTACAGAGAATGCTGCAACAGCTGAATCCGAAGCTGGTGCTGCCGCATTAGCAGCACGAGAAACAGCGTCGATGAGTCGGCCAGAATAGAGCGGCATCAACACGTCAGCCAGCGTGGAGGCGAGCATCGCGGTCATGATGATCGCGAGCCGGGCCGGCTGCCTGTTCCAGAGGCGAACAGTGAAGGCGAAAACGTCGCGACAAGTGGCGCCGCGCCCATGGACGGGGAAACGTCTCATAGTTTCCAAGCGGGCGCATCAACACGCTCGGTCCCAAAGACGATAAAAGACAAAACTGGAATTTCGACCTCCCCCATAACAGCATCAATTTTGGCGGGCAGCTCTTGCCGCCTCACGACGGTGAGTTCAAAAGTCGTGCCAACTGAGCGGGAACATCCGAAGGACAAATTCAGCAGGTTACCGAGCCTGGAGAAAGTCAGCCGCCATCCAGTCGATACGATTGCTACGGCTGCTCAACTCGGGAGATTGGAAAAGAAGGTCGATGTATCGATTGAATTTTGAGCTTGTTCTTGCCTCGATCAAATAAGTACAGTTGCAATGCAGCTTTCTCAGGCCCGGCACTTAGGTGCTGATTTCAAAAGCGCGCCGCGAATACTTTCCTGCCCATATTCCGTCAATCGAATGCTCGACTGTCGGATTGTGCGCTCCCCGACACAGTGCTGTCGGTTCGCCTCCTGGGTACCTCCCCCGTCGATTGACGACCTGAAGGAGAAGCTTCGCTCGCAAGCTGGCACGACTCTTGAGGGTACTCCAGGTGGCGGAAGGAACTCCGGCTCGAGTCCCGTTGACTTCGGATGTTGCGAGGCTGGGTTGGAGCAAACTGTGCACCAATGAGAACGCAATGAAGGAGACATCATGGAACTCCGGCGGATTGCGGTGGAGTTAGACCTATTCCTCAAGATGACTGATGATGTCGCTCAATCCGAACAGTTGTTCGAACTGTTGTCTGCGTTTGCGCTGAATTTCGATTGCCCGTGGATTGCCTATGGGCCGCTCGCATCAGAGAGGGCTTTCAAGCCGAACCGGGAGGGTTCTGTGGTGATGTGGAATTATCCTGCTGAATGGCAGGAGCGCTACTCGAGAATGGGCTATGCCAAAATAGACCCCCTCATCAAGAAAGGTCGAAAGGAGGCGGGACCCTTTCGATGGAGCGAGGTGTATACTGATGAAAACATAACTGAAGATGGACGCCGCGTCTTGGACGAAGCAGCAACATTCGGCTTGAGGTCAGGCGTTACCGTCCCATTACATGGCCCTGGTGGCAGCTTTAGGTTTGTGAGTTTTGCTCAATCCTCGGACTGCGAATTGCAGAATAGAGCGATCACCTACCTGCAAATGGCCGCGCTGCGGTTTCATCGGATGGTTACGAAGTTCGACACTACGACTGCGTCGGAACGAGCTCATAACCTGTCTCCGAGAGAAATAGAGTGCATTGATTTGGTGTCACAAGGAAAATCATCTTGGGAAATAGGAACTATTTTAGGCAGATCACGAAATACGATAGATTTCCATTTAAAAAATGTAATGCGGAAGTTGGATGCGACCAGCAGAACGGTAGCTGTTGTAAAAGCTTTGAACCTTGGGATTATCCAACCGCCGTAGGTGCGCAGCTAGTTCTCCGCCCGTAGTAGCGCGCGTGATAGCCGAGACGCTCCGGCGTGCGCTCGCTCTTCGAAGCACCCAGCGCCTCGTCCATCTCGGCCTCGAGCACCTCCTGCATCACGGCGCGAATCACCTCGTGCAATCCATCCGGCTTCGAAAGCAAAATGTCGTTGACGCTGCTACGGCGGATTTATCTTCAGGCTTGGTCCTGGTGGCGATGCTGAGTTCGCTTCGCTGAGATTGGGCGGTCATGACAGGGTGGTGTTCAATGTCACCGATTCCTGGAAGAAATTACCATCCGTATTAAGCGACTGACGATGAGTGATGTGTGTCCAAAATCTGACAGCTGTCAGAAAACATTTCGGGTTCAATACAGCGGAGCGTCTTAGCCCTGTCGGGCTTTTCGAAGCCTATCTCGCAGTAACTGCGCGCCAGGCGCACTAGCTCGGCCTTTGCTGGTCGATGTGCGGCAATATAGTGTGAGGGCTGACCCGCATGAGAACACGGAACTCGCTCGATGAAGGATGATCGACGGCATCCAGAAAGCTTCTCTCCGGCGGGTTCGAGGGTGCTGCGCGCGCATCTCGGCGACGGGCCAGCGACCAACGGTTGAGGCTACATCTCCGGAGCGAGTGATGCCTCGAAAGATGCAATGCTGTCTCTGGTCCGACGCGCTGGAAGTTTGTGAAGGGTCGGCCCGGCAAATCGGTGAACCGGGCGGCTTAGGCTGCCAAAAAGGGTAGATGTCTGCGTTGCCTCGGTAGATCAGCAGGCGGTATCAGAAAGCCAAAGGCACACGCACACCATCGTGGCGCTTCGCAGGAAGTAGATGGGAGTAATCACCAGTGATTTTACCGGAACTTCGCTCAGCAAACACAGCCGGCAGGGTTTTGGAGATAACGACGACCACGGGATGCGTCGTAGGATGTTCATATTGTCCCCAGGACAAGTTCGCGGTCCGGCAAAGAAAAGTGTCTCATGCGAGTCATCTGGATCTTGAAGATTTCAAGCGGTGTCTGGCCCGCGTACCGACTTCCGTCGACATTGGTTTTGCGGGATACTCCGAACCTTGGCTCAATCCGGACTGTACCGAAATGGTGGAGCACGCCTTCGCCAAAGGCCATGGCATCAGGATTTTTACGACGCTGGTGGGAATGAACGGGCAGGACCTGCAGCGATTGCAAGCCTTGCGCTTGGGCGTATTCGTGGTCCATGTTTTCGATGACGGCACCTACATGAACAGCCGCCTGGTCGGAGACAAGTATCGCGATCTGGTTCGTCAACTCGTCGACGCGGACATCCCCTTGATCCGATTCGTGGCCTTGGGCGAGCCCCACCCAGATATAGCCGACATTATTCCTACCGAAGCCCTGATAAAAGCGCGGCCGGTGAGCAGTAGGGGTGGAAGCGTCGACCCTAAGATCGTTGCACCACGTCAGCCAGTGGTCGGAGCCCTAACCTGCGTGGACGCACGACAGTATCGGAATGTTCTTCTTCCAAACGGCGACGTTACCCTGTGCTCTATGGATTTTGAACGGCGTCACGTATTGGGCAACCTTCTATATGAGGGTTACTCCGCTCTGTTTGAAAAGCCAGTTTTTCGCGAAATCGTCGACCGCATGAATGGAGCAGATGGTTTTCTGCTTTGCAGGATGTGTGAATTCGCCGACCCAAACGACCGGACCTGAGTGCATGCCGGCCGAGAGGGCGTGCCTGGCAGTGCGGATGGCCCCACGACAGATGCACCTGCCCGCGACGCCATCGTGTTTTCACGTTACGCCAGTATGTTCCTGTAGGCGCGGCAGTGGGCCTCGAGCATTTCGGAGACGAGCTCATCGAAAGGTCTTCGCCTTCCAACCGAGCTTGTCGGCCTGCCTAGCTTGAGGTAACGCCGATCACAGGTCAACCATCGGTCGGATGGAAACAGTGTTAGTCGATCCCGATCAGAGCTTGATTGCTTACTCACGGCTCACCTCGTCAACGCCTTCACCCTCCCGGACGATCTCCTTTTCGACTCGCCTGAAGGCAGCAGCCCAGCTGCGGCCGGGGATGGTTGCCGTCGCGGTAGTGGACGTTCTCGAAACCGATGCGGCCCTTCGCCAGCGCGTCTCCCGGTTGCTTCCGCCTGGCCTACGAACGGGCTTTCCGTCAAGGGGGTCCACGGCGGCCCCGCCCTCTTGATCCGGCGGCTCGGGCCAGTCATCGCGCAAGAGATCGGAATCCGCATTCTTCTCAAAGAGAGCGTGGCTTTCGCTGTGTCATCGGTCATCAAATAGTTTCTTGAATCAGGTTGGTGTCCGCAGCCCGAGGTTGAACGGCGAATATTGATGACCGCCGCGAAGCCGCTCGCTCGCTACGGCGCTATTGAGGAGCGCGCTCGCGAGCGGCTTCGCTACCGCCGAGCGACACAACCTCTGGCGACGCGACCCTGCTGATCTCCTTGGACTCATTCATTTGTCCGGAGCGCTATGGGCAGCGAAGGGTGGGTACGTCAACTACCTGATGCCATAGTAGCGATGCTTTCGCGGAAGCTTTAGAAGCCATCCTGTTGCAGCACATTCGAAAGCATCCGAATGGAGGGCAACGCAACCCAACAATATTTGATGAGGATGCCGGCATCACCAGACCAAACCCAGACCAAACAAAGCTGCCTCCGGCATTCTGCTTCAACGTTAAGCGACGAACATCTGCCGCAAACCACTAGCCATTAAACAGCTCTCTTCTTTGAAAGACTATGTGCAGAGGACTTGATATGGACACCGACGCTTTCACGGCTCATGAATCTAACGTTCGTCGTTATTGCCGGGCGTTCCCCACCGTCTTTACGAAGGCCCTTGGGGCGACGATCTGGGACGAGACGGGTAAGCCCTTTATCGATTTCCTGGTGGGTTCCGGCGCACTCAACTACGGGCACAACAATCCGGATATTATGGCGCCAGCGATTGAATATCTCGTCGGTGAGAACATTCTTCTGTCGCTTGATATGCATACGGCGGCAAAGCGTGACTTCATTGAAGGGTTCGTCGATTGGATCCTGAAACCCAGAGGCCTTTCGTACAAGATTCAGTTTCCCGGGCCGACCGGCACGAACGCCAACGAAGCGGCGCTGGCGCTGGCGCGAAAATACACCGGCCGCTCGAGCGTCATGGCCTTTACGAATGCGTTCCACGGCATGTCGCTCGGCTCTCTAGCGGTGTCGGGCTCGGCCTCAACCAGGGAACTGGGAGGCGTCGCTCGCCACGATGTGATCCGTGTTCCCTATGACGGCTATCCGAGCCAAGCTTTCGATTCCGCCAGTTACATCGACAGCGTTTTGAGCGACCCGGGGAGCGGCATAGAAAAGCCTGCCGCAATCATTCTGGAGACCATCCAGGCCGAAGGCGGCATGAACGCCGCATCCGCAGCTTGGCTCACGGAAATTCAGCGCATTTGCCGTACGCACGGCATTGTTTTTATCGTCGACGATATTCAGGCGGGTGCGGGCCGAACTGGCGATTTCTTCTCATTCGAGTCCGCGAAAATCGAACCGGATATTGTGTGTCTTTCCAAGTCCCTAAGCGGTTCAGGTAGTCCGTTGTCCATCGTTCTGATTCGACCCGACTTGGACATATGGAAGCCCGGAGAACATAGCGGGACCTTCAGAGGCAACAATTTCGCCTTCGTGACGGCAGGAGCCATGTGCAAGATGTGGTCGGATAGGAAATTTACTGCAGGTGTCGAGCGGACAGCCGTCAGGCTGCAAACGCACCTCGATCGCCTGGTTGCGAAATTTCCAAGATACATCGAACAGAAGCGCGGCCGCGGTCTGATGGCCGGCCTGAAATGCCGTTCACCGGCAGTTGTCGGCCGCGTGCACGATGTCGCATTCGAAAATGGCCTTCTTATCGAATCCTCGGGGCCAAATCGCGACGTTATCAAAGTCCTCCCACCGATAACCATCACCGATGCCGAACTCGATCGTGGCATCACCATCCTTGAACACGCACTACAGGAGCAAGACAATGCCTAGTCAGATATCTCAAGTGCCAGCCATCTCGCCGGTTTCGATCAAAGAACGGACCGGGTCGATCAACACGGCGGAGATCATCTCGGTCCTGAAAGGTGAGCTCACCGCTCTGCACATCAAGCAAGCTTTCAGCACCGAAGTAGCCGAGGAGATCACTACGAACTTTATTGGAAGCTCTGGTCTCAGAGAGCGTAAAGATGGTGTGCCCGGACAATATGTCGGCGCATCTCACTACAGGAAGGATGCAGCCACCTATTTCGCAGACGCCGAAAACGCGCGGCCGTACGTCGATGCCCTTTTTAAGAATTTGGTTGACCCGGTTCGAGCAGTATTCAGGGCGTTGAAGCGAGAGCTTCACAACCAGGGAATCGAATTGCGGCTAGCCCGTTCCGAACACGGCCAGGCCAATGTTTGTCGCGGCCTCAGTTGGTCGGGCACAGGCACATTTTCCTTGGATCCCCACGACGACGTCGCTCAAGTCTTACGTGCTGGCGATGATTACGAGCTTTCTGCGGTGGCGCACAATACGGTCGCAGCGCTCAACCTCTATCCCAGCATGCCTGAGGAAGGCGGCAATCTGAAGCTCTGGAGCCACAAGCCGACGGTTGCGGACCGGATATCGCAAGGTGTGGAGACCACTGGATATCCCTATTCGGCAGCCTATCTGGAAGCCGTCCCTTGCCGCGAGTTCGAGCTCAAAACCGGGGATATCGCCCTAATCGATGGCGGCTTCGTTCACGGGGTTACCGGTCAATTAGGCGACGGAAAGCGTCGCCTAGTGCTGAATTGCTTTTTCGGATTTGCGCGGCCTGATCTTGTTCTCTGGTGGACGTGACGTTGGACCTCGCAGCGATCGACTGGCTTGGGCCGTGAGTTGGCGTGGCCAGGCGTGTGACTGCTCATGCTGCCGTCATACAAGCCGAACCTCGAACCGATTGAAATGGCCTTCGCCAGACAGTTTGGGCTGATGCCTTTGCAGGCTACAATTCAGGACTCGCCCTATGAAGAAGCAGTTTACTCCTACAAACGATGTAAGCCTCGCGATCTTTGATCGTCTTGAGTCTGAGGTGCGGAGCTACGTCCGTGCGTTCCCAGTTCTGTTCGATCGAGGCGTCGGCACTGCCCTCATAGCTACAGACGGTCGGGAATACATCGACTTCTTGGGAGGCGCGGGAGCCTTGAATTACGGGCACAACAACCCAGCCTTCACGCGGGCGTTGTTGGACTACATTGCGCGCGACGGAATTGTGCACGGGCTCGACCTTGCTACGACCGCCAAGAAGGCCTTCATCGAAGCTTTTGAGCAGTTTATTTTGAAGCCCCGCGGTCTGTCTTATAAATTGCAATTTACTGGCCCCACAGGTACGAACGCGGTCGAGGCGGCTCTGAAGCTAGCTCGCCAAGTGACCGGCAGGTCAAACATCGTTTCGTTTACGAACTCGTTTCACGGAGTCAGCGCTGGGGCGTTGGCGGCAACCGGAAACACGAAGTTCCGAGATGCTGTCGGCTTTCCCCTCGCGCACGTGACATCGTTGCCGTACGAGGGCTATCTCGGCGCTTCAGACACGATCGAGTATTTCGAGAAGCTTCTCGATGATCCTAGCAGTGGTCTCGGCAAACCCGCTGCGGTGATCCTAGAAGCAGTGCAGGGCGAAGGCGGTGTCAATGCTGCTACCGTTGAATGGCTGCAACGGCTGCGTGATCTGACCTCTCGGCACGAGATCCTGATGATCCTCGATGATATTCAGGCTGGTGTCGGTCGCACAGGGAAATTCTTCAGTTTCGAGGCGGCTGAGATCGTGCCGGACATCGTTACCCTGTCAAAGTCGTTGTCTGCAATTGGAACGCCTATGGCCCTTGTCCTCATGAAGCCTGAACTTGATGTCTGGACGCCGGGTGCGCACACCGGCACGTTCAGGGGCAACAACTATGCTTTCGTCACTGCTCGTGCGGCCCTTGAGACTTACTGGTCCGACTCCAAGTTTGAAGATGAGATTGCTCGCAAATCAGCCATCTTGGCTCAAGAACTCAAGTCGATCGCAGACGACTTCCCCAGCCTTGCTCTGAATGTCCGAGGCCGCGGCTTGATGTATGGACTCGTATCACCAAAGCACCACTCATTGCCGGGGCTCATTTCCCGGGAAGCTTTTCGTCGCGGCTTGGTGATCGAGATCGCTGGCTCGTATGGTGAGGTGCTCAAGTTCATGACAGCCCTTACCATAACCGAGGCTGAACTGCGCCGTGGTCTGTCGATCGTACGCGACAGCATTGGCGCGGTGCAGGACAGCATTTCAGCGGAGTAGGCATTCACTCAGTCCCCCCTACCCAGTCTGGGCTTATCAAGCAAAGGAAATTCCGCTTTAGACGTATGCGATTGTATGGAGACGGACAGCAAAAATGGACACTCGGAGAGCTCAAACAATGGACACCGACCGCTTGACGTGATCGAACGACAGTACGGCATGTGCAAATCAATACACACTTCTTGCTCGTTGCAAGATGAAGGACGACGTCCAGGGCCGGTGAAACCGGTATTCTAATATATTATATAAGTAAGATGGTAATATTGCTGGTTTATCACGAGCGAAGACGAACGGTACACAACACATTAGAAATTAACTTGTATAAGAGGTCCGGTATTTCTTATCCTTTCTGATGAAAAATAGAACGGATTTTGTGCGACGTCGAAGTTTGGCGAGACGAGTGTAAGGCGCGTTCGCGAACCTTACACCGTTACGTTCTGAAGGAGTTGAGATCGTGAGTGATATGACAGCCCGAGACGATGAGATAAGCCTAGCCGAACGCGTAACGCAGCATTTGAAACCGCATTTATGGGCAAAGGCCAACCGGCTCCTTATCCGTAAAGCAATCAGCGAATTTGCACACGAGTTGCTAATTGCTCCTCGACTCCAGCGAATGGAAGGCGACTGGGGGAAGTATGTGCTGGAAAGCGAGACCCCTGGGTTGGAGTATTGGTTCCAGGCTCGGCGCCTCCTGCTAGATCACTGGCAAGTGGACGCCGGCTCTCTGGAGAAAAGGATTGAGGGCAGGCCGGCCCCCCTGGATGCGCTTGATTTTGTTATTGAGTTCAGCCGCCATCTTGGCATAAAGGAAGAGATGATGCCGGTTTACCTGCAGGAGATCAGCAGCACGCTGTATGGCAGCGCGTACAAGCAGGCCAAAACAGAGATATCCGCCGCAGAACTGGCTTTTGCCGATTACCAGATCGTTGAGGCTGGCATGACGGAGGGCCACCCGACCTTTATCGCGAATAACGGTCGCATTGGCTTTGACGCGCTCGACTATAGTCGCTATGCGCCGGAGGTGGGCAGTTCGATAAGACTCATATGGCTGGCCGTCCATAAAGAAATGGCAACGTTTAAGTCCATTTCAACGCTCGACTACGACCTTCTCATGCACGAGGAACTCGGTCGACAGGCGCTGGAACAGTTCGACGCAGCGTTGCGTCAAAAGGGACTAAACTCGACCGATTACATCTATATGCCAGCGCATCCTTGGCAATGGTTCAATCGGCTCTCAACTATCTTCGCGGCGGATATCGCCAACCGGCACATTGTCTGCCTAGGCCAGGGGAAGGACATATATCATGCCCAGCAATCGATCCGCACACTTTTCAATATAAGCGATCCGCATAAACGGTACGTGAAAACGGCGCTGTCGATACTTAACATGGGGTTTATGCGCGGCTTGTCACCGACACACATGCTGGCGACGCCCGCCATCAACGAATGGTTGAAGAATTTGCTCGACAGTGACTCCTATTTAGCCGCCAACGGCTTCAGCATCCTTCGCGAGGTCGCGACGATTGGCTATCGCAATCGTTGTTTCAACACCGCCCTCAAGAAGGACTCCCCTTACAAGCAGATGCTTTCTGCGCTGTGGAGGGAAAGCCCCCTTCGGCAGTTGAAAGAAGGGGAACGTCTGATGACAATGGCGTCGCTGCTTCATGTCGATTACAATGGTGAAGCACTCGTGACAGCCCTCATCAATGCCTCGGGGTTAGACGCCGCCGCTTGGCTACGCCGCTATTTTGAATCTTATCTGGCGCCGCTTCTCCACTGCTTTTATGCTTACGATCTAGCGTTTATGGCACATGGAGAAAATATAATTCTAGTTATGAAAGATCACGCTCCGACGCGAGTTATCATGAAAGACATTGGCGAGGAGCTTCGTATTCTAGGCGGAGATCTCAACGTGCCGGAGGAGATTAAGAGGATCTGCATTCAAGTAAATCGCGACATGAAGCACGACTTCATTTTCACCGACGTTTTCGACTGCTTCTTTCGTTACTTGGCTGTAACACTCGAAGAACATCTTGATTTTCCGTCGACACACTTCTGGCAGCTCGTAAGCGAGTCCATCCTTGGCTACCAGACGAAACATCCGGAATATGACGAAAAATACAGGCAGCATGACCTATTCGCTCCAGAATTTCTGCGACGATGTATGAATCGACTGCAGATACAAAAAAACCAGCAAATGGTGGACTTCGGTGATCCGGGAGAATACCTGCACACCGTCGGCACGCTGAAGAACCCACTGGCGGGCATTCGCAAAGTGACCAGTGCAGGTTAAGCTTGAAGGAGGCGCGTATTTTAAATGAACAATGTAGTTAGCCGGTTTTGGGCCAATACCATACCCCCCCCTTGGGGTAAGCAACCCCTTGCGTAAACGCCGCCGCAGCATGTTGCGCGTATCAGGCGCCCGCTCACCAGCGCGTCGCCTGCTTCCATTCTGAAAGGAGGCGCCTAATTTTTTTATCGCCTTCGGGCCGGCTTTCCAGGTGCCGTCAACACTGACACGGTTAGGCGCCCAAAGCTTGATTTGTGTAGACCTCGCTACCTTAAGCATAAACCTCGTCGAACGCCTTCAATCAAGCACTGCGGCCTTGACGCTCATGCTAGGAGATCATGGCCGCGTTGGAGGTAAGTGCGGCTCTAACTTATGGCTAGAAGGGAGCTTCTCATGTACATTCTAGAAACGCCGCGCCTAATCCTAAGGCCACCGTCGCATAGCGACGAGCTTCTTCTACATGAGCTTCATAGCGATCCATTTGTGGTAAATGCCATGTGGGATGGAGTCTATCCGACCCGAGAGCAATCGAAAGCTAAACTACAACAGTTCATCCATCATTGGCAGAGCAATGGTTTCGGCTTATGGATGGTGTTCGTAAAAGGCGAAGGCCAAGTCGGAAAATTCGCAGGCTACTGTGGATTGATGTACAGTGGCCCGTATCTGCCCGAAGATCCCACTAATGTGGAAACCGTATCGTGCCTCCACCTTGCGTCTTCCGGTAAGGGGATCGCCGCAGAGGCCGGCAGGGCAGCGATCCAGTTTGCTTTCGAGAACCTAACGCTCGAGAAGGTCACTTCATTCATTCGCCCAACGAACACGCGTTCGCTTCGGAAAGCACCGAAAGTAGGCCTTCGCTATGTAAGAGACCGGGTCTACAATAACGTAGTTATGCGATATTTTGAAGTGACAGTCTTGACTGCTGTAAAAATCGAAAAAGTCGTCGTTATCTCTTGTTAGTATCATTGTTTCTCGGAAGACGGTGATGCAAGAAACCGTAGGCGAGCGCTGCTCTCGCCCTACGAACTTGCAATCATTCACACCGACGCACCGGCGTGTCCGGAGATGCATGTGCCCTGGAATTGAGAGCTTGTCGGTTCAGAGATAGTTCAGATGGGTCGCTCGGTCTCGCTTCGGGCATGCCCTCGACCGATTTGGCGATCAAATCGCTCCGTTACAGACGGCATGATGTGGAGCTGCCGCGCCGTAAGTGACCATATCTCAGGCGGTAGGAGGAGCGCTTTGCTGAAGAAGCCCATCACACTTGGTACCTTGATGGGGAGTTGCGTGGTTTTCGATTATATCGTCGTGGGTGGTGGCTCCTCTGGATGCGTGATGGCGAGCAGGCTCTCCGCCTATGGCGCTCGCGTGCTGCTCATTGAAGCTGGCCCTGATACGCCGCCGAATGCC
>NZ_RZPB01000200.1:0-8718 GCF_003998535.1 Mesorhizobium sp. M7A.F.Ca.AU.002.02.1.1
CCTGATAGACCCGTCGCCGCTGAACCGAAAGGCTTGTCCCTGATTTGCGCCGACGATCCGCTCAGCGCGTCGGGACGGGATGCTCGCCGCGATAGTCGTAGAAGCCGCGCCCGGTCTTGCGGCCGAGCCAGCCGGCCTCGACATATTTCACCAGGAGCGGGCAAGGGCGGTACTTGGAGTCCGACAGGCCGTCATGCAGCACCTGCATGATCGACAGGCAGGTATCGAGCCCGATGAAGTCAGCCAGCTGCAGCGGCCCCATCGGATGGTTGGCGCCGAGCCGCATCGCGGTGTCGATGGCGTCGACCGAGCCGACACCCTCATAGAGCGTGTAGATCGCCTCGTTGATCATCGGCAGCAGGATGCGGTTGACGATGAAAGCAGGAAAATCCTCCGAGACCGTGATCGTCTTGTCGAGCTGCTTCACATAGGTCTTGGCTGCCTCGAAGGTCTGGTCCTCGGTGGCGATGCCGCGCACCAGTTCGACCAGCTTCATCAGCGGCACCGGGTTCATGAAATGTATGCCGATGAACCGCTCGGGCCGGTCGGTCTGCGCGGCAAGCCGCGTGATCGAGATCGACGAGGTGTTGGTCGCCAGGATGGCTTCGGGATTGAGCTGCGGACAAAGCTGGGCGTAGATCTTGCGCTTGACCGTCTCGTCCTCGGTCGCCGCCTCGATCACCAGGTCAGCACCCGCAAGATCGGCCATCGCGGGCGCGGCCGAAATGCGGCCCATCGCATCGTTGCGCACCTTCTCGTCGAGCTTGCCGGACCCCACCTGGCGGGCCATGTTGCCGCTGATCGTGGCGATGCCCTTCTCGATGCGGTCGGGCGAGATATCGTAGATCAATACCTTGTAGCCTGAAAGCGCGGAGACATGGGCGATGCCGCCACCCATCTGGCCCGCGCCGATGATGCCGATCGTCTCGATCTTGCTCATTACACCGATCCCGTCCTGAACCCTTCCGCTTGAACTGCGAAAGCGCTCCACCTTTTATTTTACCGCAATCCCGGACGCAAAACCGCTGCGCACTTTTGCTGGATTGCTTTCAGCCTTTGCGGCCTGCTTTTTGTGCGGTGCAAACTAAAAGGGCGGGGCGACTTCGTCTACCCCACCCTCACCATTTAATACGCTTTGGCAGAAAGCGTCAAAGCGCCTTTTGCAGTTCCGGCAGGATGACGAACAGGTCGCCGACGAGGCCGTAGTCGGCAACCTGGAAAATCGGCGCCTCCTCGTCCTTGTTGATGGCGACGATGACCTTGGAATCCTTCATGCCGGCAAGGTGCTGGATGGCGCCGGAGATGCCGACCGCGATGTAGAGATCGGGGGCAACCACCTTGCCGGTCTGGCCGACCTGCCAATCGTTCGGCGCATAGCCGGCATCGACGGCGGCGCGGGAAGCGCCGACCGCGGCGCCGAGCTTGTCGGCAACCGGCAGGATGACCTCCTGGAATTTCTCCGAGGAGCCCAGCGCGCGGCCGCCCGAGATGATGATCTTGGCCGAGGTCAGCTCCGGACGGTCGGTCTCGGAAAGCTTGTTCTCGATGAAGGTGGAGAGGCCCGGATTCGCCGCGGCCTTAACGGTCTCGACGGCTGCCGAGCCGCCCTCGGGGGCTGCCTGGAAGGAGGCGGTGCGCACGGTGATCACCTTCTTGGCGTCGCTCGACTGCACCGTCTGGATGGCGTTGCCGGCATAGATCGGCCGCTTGAAGGTGTCGGGCGATACGACTTCGATGATCTCGGACACCTGCGCGACATCGAGGAGCGCAGCCACGCGCGGCGCGACATTCTTGCCCGACGAGGTCGCCGGCGCGATGATGGTGTCGTAGGCGCCCGCCAGCGACACAATGAGCGCTGCCGTCGGTTCGGCCAGGCGCTCGGCAAGCTCGTCGGCCTCGGCCAACAGCACCTTGCTCACGCCCTTCAGCTTGGCGGCAGCGTCGGCTGCCGGCTTGGCGCCCTTGCCGGCAACCAGCACATGCACGTCCGAGCCGATCTGCAGCGCGGCCGACAGCGCCTTGGCGGTCTGGTCGGAAAGGGTTGCGTTGTCGTGTTCTGCAATCAGAAGAATAGCCATTGATGATATTCCTGACTTTCGTCTTCGCGGCTCCCTGAAATCCGGTCAGGCCGAGTCGAAAACGGTTGGTTTCGAGAACCGGAGCGGAGCGTACTTCTGTACGTGAGCACCGGAAGCGGAGAAGCCAGCCGTTTGCAGGCCGGCCTCATCGGATTTCCTTACAGCACGCCGGCTTCGTTCTTCAGCTTGTCGACCAGCTCAGCGACGCTCTTGACCTTGACGCCTGCCTTGCGGCCGCTCGGCTCTTCGGTCTTGATGACCTTCAGCCGCGGCTTGACGTCGGCGCCGTAGTCGGCCGGGCTCTTCTCGTCGAGCTGTTTCTTCTTGGCCTTCATGATGTTGGGCAGCGAGGCATAGCGCGGCTGGTTGAGGCGAAGGTCGGCGGTGACGATCACCGGCATCTTCAGTTCCACCGTCTGCAGGCCGCCATCGACTTCCCGCGTCACCTTGGCCTTGTCGCCGTCGAGCACGATCTTGGAGGCGAAGGTGCCCTGCGCCCAGCCCAACAGTGCCGCCAGCATCTGGCCGGTCTGGTTGGAATCGTCGTCGATCGCCTGCTTGCCGAGGATGACGAGGCCGGGCTGCTCGGCGTCGACGACGCCCTTCAGCACCTTGGCGACGCCGAGCGGCTCGGTCTGTTCGTCGGTCTTGACCAGGATGGCGCGGTCGGCGCCCATGGCGAGCGCCGTGCGCAGGGTTTCCTGCGCCTGCTGCGGGCCGATCGAGACGACGATGATTTCTTCCGCCTTGCCAGCTTCCTTCAGCCGGATCGCTTCTTCAACCGCGATCTCGTCGAACGGGTTCATCGCCATCTTGACGTTGGCGAGCTCCACCGCCGAACCATCAGCCTTCACGCGAACCTTGACGTTCGCATCCACAACCCGCTTCACGGGCACAAGGATCTTCATTTGCCTGTCACCTCTTCACGCTAATTGGGCGCGCTATAACAGCCTGCACCCGTTCTGAGTTGTCGAAAGCCGACATTCCAGGTGGAAATTCTGGCCGGATGGAAATTCTGGTCTTTGCCCGCCTTAGGTTGCGGCGGAGACGTTTCCGTAGTTGCGGCAACCCTGCACGTCAATACGCTGCAAGTGGCTCAAATCGGTTCAGTCCGAACTGGAAGCGTTTCCGCGTCCCCAGCGCGGTGTCGCGGCGGGTTGATCGGGGATCAGCGGTTCCGTGGCAACCGGCGGCTGGGCGGGCGCGGCGGGCGCGACGTCTTCGTCGGCGCCGGCAAACAGCGGCACGCCGCGGCTACGCAAGACAAGCACCAGAACGGCGCCGGCGATGATGCCGCCGATATGGCAGGCCCAGGAGATCTGATCCTCGCCGCCGGCGGCAAACATCACCACCTGGAAGAGGACCCACAGGATGAGCGGGATGAAGGCCGGAATGCGCAGCGGGATGCGGGCGAAGGCCAACACCCAGACCTTCACCCTGGGATAAAGGATCAGATAGGCGACGACCACGCCGGCGATGGCGCCCGAGGCACCGATCAGCGGCACCTGCGAGTCCCAGGCGACGAGGCCCTGGAAGGCGGCGCCGGCGATCGCGCACAACAGGTAGAAGATGAGGTAGCGGATGTGACCGAGCGCGTCCTCGACATTGTCGCCGAACACCCACAGGAACAGCATGTTGCCGCCGAGGTGGAAGATGTCGGCATGCAGGAAGGAATAGGTGAGGTAGCTCAGGCTTTCGGGGATGACGATAAAACGGGGATCGAGCTCGGCGGTGTCATGGACGACCGACGGGATGAAGCCGAGACCAAGCACGGCGGCATTGGAGAAACTCTCGCCGCCGAGCGCGGTGGCGAGGTAGACCAGGGCGTTGGCCACGATCAGCCCGATGGTCACATATTGCAGGCGGATGTGGCGCAGCCTGTTGGTGTCGTAAAGCGGGATGAACATGCCCCAGGCCCTCTTCCGCTTTCGACAATCAGCGGTTCTTGCCGGGAACCCATAGCACGTCGGCGTTTCCGTTGTCATTGACCGCCCGGGCGGCGACAAACAGGAAATCCGAGACGCGGTTGATGTATTTCAGACCGTCGCGGTTGACGTGCTCGTTCGGGTCCTGGGCCAGTGCGACCATCAGCCTTTCGGCTCGCCTTGCCACGGTGCGGGCAAGGTGAAGTGCCGCCGCCGCCGCTGTGCCGCCATTGAGCACGAAGGATTTGAGCGGCTGAAGCTCCTTGTTGAGAAGGTCGATGTCCTTTTCGACCCGGTCGGTCTGCACGGCGACGATGCGAAGCGGCTCATAGCCGAGCGGCTTGCCGTCGTCGGGTACGGCGAGATCGGCGCCGAGATCGAACAGATCGTTCTGGATGCGGGAAAGCATGGCGTCGATCGCGGGATGGGCCGCGGCCGTGTGGACCCTGGCGATGCCGATGCAGGCATTGGCCTCGTCGACCGTGCCGTAGGCCTCTACCCGCAGATCGGATTTCAGCCGCCTCTCGCCGGTGCCGAGACCCGTGGTGCCATCATCGCCGGTGCGGGTGTAGATCTTGTTGAGCTTGACCATTTCGCCTCCCCGGCCGCCGGCATCCTCACTTGCGGGTGAAATACACCGCCAGCAGGATCAGCACCAGCGCCACGGCCTGCAGCATGACTCGCGCCTGCATCAGCTTGTTCGAGGTGACGCCGGAGCCGCCGCGCATCATGTTGATGAGGCCGCGAACAAGCACGACCGCAACGGCGACCATGACCAGAATGGCGAGAATGTTGAAGACGGTTGCCATTGCTTCGTTCCAGTTGGTTGGCGTTCAGGCGCGTTTGGCCATCAGGCGGTAAAGCATCGATGCCGGCAGGATGCGTCTGAGCACCGCGCCGATCCTGGCGGGCACTGTTACCACATAGTGCGGGCGTGGGCGCCGCGACAGAAGTGCATGGCGCAGCGCCGCATGAACCACTTCCGGCCCTGGCTTCAAGGCCGATTGGCTGCCGCCGGCCCGCAGTCGCTCGAGTTGCGCCGCATAGTCCACGCGGTGCACGGAATTCTCGTGGTCGATGTTGCTGAGAAACCAAATGAGGCCATTGCTGGCGATCTTCGACTTCACCGGCCCCGGCTCGATCA
Source organism: Mesorhizobium sp. M7A.F.Ca.AU.002.02.1.1 (assembly GCF_003998535.1). Taxonomy (NCBI): domain Bacteria; kingdom Pseudomonadati; phylum Pseudomonadota; class Alphaproteobacteria; order Hyphomicrobiales; family Phyllobacteriaceae; genus Mesorhizobium; species Mesorhizobium sp. M7A.F.Ca.AU.002.02.1.1. The sequence continues at coordinate 5,148 of NZ_RZPB01000200.1, forward strand.
GCGAAACGTGGACGCCGCTGCCGGCCAGTTCCTGGCGCTGGCAGAGCATCAAGGCCTCCAGTGCGTGCTTCGACGCCGAATAGGCGCCGCGAAAGCGCACCGGCACGAGGCCAAGGATCGACGAGCAGTGGACGATGCGGCCCTGACCCTGGCGGCGCATCACCGGCACCAGCCGGCGGGTCAAATCATGCCAGCCGAAGAAATTCGCCTCGAACTGCTGCTTGAGCGCGGCAACGGGCAGATCCTCGACGGCGCCCGGCTGCGCATAGGCGCCGTTGTTGAACAGGGCGTCGAGCCGGCCGCCGGTGCGGTCGAGCACCGCCGTCACCAGCGCGGCGATGGAGTCCGGCTCGCAATAATCGAGATAGAAGGCCTCGATGCCGTCGGCCTCGAGCGCGGCGATGTCCTGCGGCTTGCGCGCCGTTGCGAACACCCGCCAGCCCTCCGCCTTCAACGCGCGGGCGCAGTACGCGCCTATTCCCGAAGACGCACCGGTGATGATAATCGAGCGCAACTTCTGCGCCGGACTGTTCGTGGTTTCGCCAAGGGTTGCCATTTGCCGCAATCCCTTCCCATATTCCCGGCGTGGAGACAATTGGAGGGCGCGGTTCTTGTTGCGGAAGATCGTAGCCCTCAAGCGGGTCCTCTACGACGCACTTGGCCATTTCAACACCGATGACGGCTGGGCGATGGCCAGCCATCTGGCGATCACCTCGCTGATGGCGCTGTTCCCGTTCCTGATCTTCGCGACGACGCTGGCGAGCTTCCTCGGCGCGCAGGCGTTCTCCGACACGGCCGTGCATCTGGTCTTCGACACCTGGCCCGAACAGATCGCCAAGCCGATCGCGCGCGAAGTGCTCAATGTGCTGACCGTCAGGCGCACCGACCTTTTGACCTATGGTGTGGTGCTTGCGGCCTATTTTGCCTCGAACGGCATCGAGGCGCTGCGCACGTCGCTCAACCGCGCCTACCGCGTCTCGGAAACGCGCGGCATCATCTACCGCCGGGTGCAGAGCATCATCTTCGTGCTCATCGCCACGGCCGGTTTCCTGGCGATCAGCGTGCTCCTGGTGTTCGCGCCGCTGCTGGCGCGGCTCGCCGAAGCCCATATCGACTGGATCAAGCCCTATATGGGCACCATTACGCTATGGCGTTACGTCATCGCTTCGGCGGTCATTGTCGGCGGATTGTTTGCCGTCCATTTCTGGCTGCCGGCGGGCAAGCGCCGCTTCGTGTCGCTGGTGCCGGGCATCGTCTTCACGCTGGCGGCATGGCTTATCGGTTCGACCATCTTCGCCACCTATCTCGACCACTTCTCGTCCTATGTGACGACCTATGCCGGCCTGGCCTCGATCATGATCGCCGTGGTCTTCCTCTACATGGTGTCGGCGATCTTCATCCTCGGCGGCGAGCTCAATGCCGCGATCAGCCGCTATCTGGAGGCGCGTGCGCGGGTGGGATGACAGGGCGAATTGAGGAATTGAAGAACTGAAGAATTGGAGAAAAAGCGGGCCATATCCGGCGCTGTCTGTGCTTCTTCCTCAATTCCTCAATTCCTCAATTCCTCAATTCCTCAATTCCACAGTTCTTCCCTTGGCCTGCCGCGCCGTTGCCAGGCCGACGCCGAATGTCGTGATCGCCATGCCGGCAATCTGAAGTGCGTTGAGCTGCTCGTCGAACAGGGCCCAGGCGATGATCGCCGTCACCGCCGGCACCAGGTAGAACAGCGAGGCGACCTTCGACATCTCGCCGTCGCGGATCATCACCATCAGCAGGAAGATGGCGCCGAGCGACAGCACCAGCACCAGCCAGGCCATGGCGAAGATGAGTTCGCCATTGATGACGACCGTGTGGGTTTCGAAGGCGAGGGAGGCGACGAGCATCAGCGAGCCACCGCCGACATATTGCCACATGGTCGCCGCGACGAGGTCGCCGCCGGAGGCAAAGCGCTTCTGCCAGATGGTGCCGGCGCTCATGCCGAGCACCGAAACCAGCGAGGCTGTCAATGTCGCCGCGGTCACGCCGCCGCCGAGCGCGCCGAGCTTCGGCCACAGCACGATGACGATACCGATGAGGCCGATGCCAAGGCCAAGCCAGTGACGCGGCAGGATCGCCTCGCCGAGGAATTTGCCGGCCAGCACCGCCGTGATCAGCGGCTGCAGGCCGACGATGAGGGCCGAAAAGCCGGCCGGCATGCCCCTGTGGATGGCCCAGAACACAGCGCCGAGATAGACGCCATGCATCAGGATGCCCGCGCCGGTGGCATGCAGCGCCTCCTCGCGGGTGGCTTTTTTCGAACCCAATACAAGCATCAGGACGGCCAGCAGGATGGCGGCGATGACGAACCGCGCGGCGAGGAAGGTGAACGGCTCCGCCCATGGCATGGCGTAGCGCGCGCCAATGAAGCCGGTCGCCCACAGAACGACGAAGGTGGCGGGAATGAACCGCTTGATGCTGTGCATGTTCCGGAGTCCGCCGCACTGGAGAGAATTGCCGTGGCGATGCTCTAATCCCGTTCACCCCGGCGCGCAAAGCGAAACGGTTGATCCATAGATCACCGGAATTCAACGCCGGCCCATCTGGGGTGGCTTCTTGGTCTCACCGGGCTCAAAGCCCGACCATTCGCCTGATGTCGTCAGGCGATGCGCCGGCATGGCGCAAGGCGGCAAGGCCGGTATCGCCCAGGCTCTTCGACAGTTTTCGCCCGTCGGGCCCGAGGATGAGGCGATGATGGAAATAGGCGGGTTGCGGCAGTCCCAGGAGTTGCTGCAGCAGGCGCTGCACGCCGGTGGCGGAAAACAGATCTTGTCCGCGCACGACGTGGCTGACACCTTGCAGGGCATCGTCCATGACGACGGCGAGGTGGTAGCTGGTCGGGATATCGCGGCGCGCCACGATCACGTCGCCCCAGTCCTGCGGACGGGCTTCGATCGAGCGTGTCGCGGAAAGCGTCTCGTCGGCGAATTCGGTCCAAGACAGGTCCTTGCCGACACGCGCCAAGGCGGCATCGACATCCAGCCGCCAGGCGAAGGGCGCATTCCCGGCGATCCGCCGCTGGCGTTCCTTGACTGGCAGCGCCTTGTCAGCGGCGGGGTAGAGCGGCACGCCATCGGGATCGCGCGGCCAGTCGCGCCCACGCTTTTCACTGTCGGTGATGAAGGCGCGGATCTCGCCACGGCTCATGAAGGCGGGATAGACGAGTTCCTCCCGGACCAGCCGCTCGAGCACCGCCTGGTATTCGGCGAAATGCTCGGATTGGCGGCGCACCGGCTCTTCCCAGCCAAGCCCCAGCCATTTCAGGTCGGCAAGCACGCCGGCCTCGAATTGCGGCGTGCAGCGCGTCGTGTCGATATCCTCGATGCGCAGCAGCAGGCGGCCGTCCGCCCGTGCCGCCAGCTTCTGGTTGAGCAGCGCCGAATAGGCGTGGCCGAGATGCAGGTCGCCATTGGGGCTGGGCGCGAAGCGGAATGTCAGGAGTGTCATCTCTGCGGCGGCAATCGGGTTGTGCGGCGGTTTTGCCAATTGCTACCGTGCTGCCGGTTCAGGAACAAGAAAGCATGCAGCGTATCGC
>NZ_RZPB01000201.1:0-8691 GCF_003998535.1 Mesorhizobium sp. M7A.F.Ca.AU.002.02.1.1
CCCTTTGCCTGGCGTTGCTGCAGTGCAAGGCGAAAGGCGCGGGCGACGTCATGCACATGGACGAAATCGCGCTTCTGTTCGCCATCCTCGAAGATCATTGGCCGTTGGCCGTTGGCGAGACGCGAAGCGAAGTTGGCCAGCACGCCGGTATAGGGGTTCGACAATGCCTGGCCGGCGCCGAAGACATTGAACAGGCGCAACGCGACAGCATCGATGCCATAGGCTTCGCCGAAGATCAGCACAGCGCGTTCTTGTGCGTATTTTGTCAGCGCATAGATTGAGGCGAGATCGACCGGCTTTTCTTCGTCCGTCGGCAGCGGCGAGAGGGGGGCTCCCTCTGGCGACAGCGGATTCCATTGCCCGCTTTTGATGTCGCTCGCCTTGCGCCGGGCATTGTCGATGCGCCGGCCGTCTGGCGTTGCATAGAGCCCTTCGCCATAGACGCTCATCGACGAGGCGACGACGATCCGTTCGACCGGGTGCTTGATCAGTGCTTCAAGTAGCGTTGCGGTGCCGAGATCATTGGCGCCGACATAGCGCGCGATCTCGTACATCGATTGTCCGACGCCGACTTCCGCCGCCAGATGAATGACCGCGTCAACACCTTCCAGCGCACTGGCGACCGCCTCCCGGTCTCGGACATCACCTTTGATCAGTTCGGTCCCGGCGGGAAGCGCGACGGCTTCGCCCGCATGCACCTGCTCCAGCAGCGCATCGAGGATGCGAACCGAATAATCCTGCTCGACGAGTTCCTGTGCGACATGCCGGCCGATGAAGCCGCAGCCTCCTGTAACCAATATGCGTTTCACGACGACTCCTCAGACAAGTAACCTCGGCGCCCCGAACTTTTCGGCAAAAGGTTTGTTCCCTTGCTTCAACAAAGTTCCTTTGGCGGACTTCGTTGGGCCGGCATCGCGATCACGGCGCGGTGCTGGAACATTGACGCCCTTGTGCTGTTAGGACGCCCGACAGCCCGCGTGTCCCATGGAGCAACGCCGATCAAAGGAGATTTCAATGTCTCAGTCGCAAACGACCACCGACCACGACGAAATTCGCAAGTGGGCCGAGGAGCGGGACGGCCGGCCGGCAGTGGTACGCACAAAAGGCGAGGGCGGCATCCTGCGGATCGACTTCGGTGAGCCTGAGGAAGCATTCGAGCCCATCGAATGGGACGAGTTCTTCCGGATATTCGACGAGAACGATCTGGCCTTTCTGTATCAGGCCAAGACTGGGGAGGGGAAAGCCAGCCGTTTCAACAAATTCGTCGAGCGCGATCAGAAGGGCTGATGACGCAAGCCAAGCGGCTGATCTGTACGGCCCAGTTGTCGAGATGTGGTCAACAATGACGGCCCCGCGGCTTAGCACTTCAGCCTGAGAGGGAGGGTAAAATTAATGCATCAGGTTTGCGCCGCGGGTTTTCGCCATCTCTCGCATGATGCCGTTGAGCCAGTTTTCAGTGGATTGACCAGGCTGTCTGCGGTCGACATCCCGGATCGCTTGCTCGAGCGTCCTCTCGACGAGCCGATCCGATGCGTCGACGTCTCCCAGCAAAAGGCGCGCCGCAAGTCGCAGTTTGGGCAAAAGCGCGAAGACGTCGTCGGACGGGTCCGGTCCGGGGGGCGCCCGCCCCGATTCCTGCGGGGGAAAGAGTGCGTTGAACACCGCCTGGCTGCCCGAGGATTTCCGCAGATTGCTGGCATAGCGGAGATGGTCGGGAATGGCGATGTCGTCATCGCCACTGAAGAACACGAAGGGGACACCCCGGCGCATCAACTCATCGGCGATTGGAAACACGCGTCGGCCATTGAGATTGACGTCGAGGATTGCAGCTTCGGCCGTCCCGGTGTGTTTGGAAGCCTGTTCGACGGTTGCAGCGGGACCAAGGATTATGGCGCCCATATTGCTGAAAAACCGCGCAAGATCTCCCGCCATCGTCCATTCGTCTTCAACTATCAGAATATGCAGCCCCCGCAGGTCGCGCACGTCGTCATCCTTTCTTGCAACGGAGGTTAGAATGCAGAGGATTTGCTTTCCGAATTCTGTCATCCAAGGCCGCCTGCAACCGCTTCGCAAGCATCAGCATGCGATCCGGGACGGGCCCCGCATCGGAATCTGCTAGCGATCCAGGCGCCCCTGACACCACTGGCGCTCGGAGTTTTATGTCAGCAGAGCGTTTCGTCATTGAACCACCATTGATATCGGGTTCAACGTCATCCCTGACGTCTTGTTCCATACCTCTTGCGCGCTATATGGTTGTGTCCTGTTCGATCCGGCCTTGAGGAGACTTCATGTCGGGTCGGCGAAAGGGGGACATGCCGTGACTGCCCGATCGACTAGATTTCCCATCGTTGGCATCGGCGCGTCCGCGGGTGGCATTCCCGCGATGGAAGGCTTGTTCAAAGGCGTTACCAGCCAGCCCGGCATGGCGTTCATCATCATCACGCATCTCAGCCCGAAGCGAGAAAGTCTGTTGCATGAAGTTGTCAGCCGCTACACCGAGATGCCTGTCGTTGTGGCCGAGGATGGCATAGCTGTTGTACCTGACCACGTCTACGTGATGCCACAAAACGTCACTCTGGCGATCGCCAACGGTGTGCTGCGCCTGCGGCGGCCCAACGGGCTTACCCAAGAGCGCAAACCCGTCGACATCTTCTTTAGTGCGCTCGCTGAAGACCAGGGCGAATATGCCGTGGGCGTCATTCTGTCGGGCGGTGATTCCGATGGAACGCTGGGCGCCAAGGCGATCAAGGAGCGGGGTGGCCTCACTGTCGCGCAAGCGCACGACGGCTACGGGCCGCGCAATCCCGATATGCCACAGAGCGCTATTGCCAGCGGGCTCGTCGACGTCGCTGTGCCCGCCGAGGAGATCGGGGCGAAGCTGGAGGCTTTCGCCCGCGGCTTCGACACGCTGGAAGGGCTGGCGGAAGAAGATGGCGACCATACGGCCGACATCGATAAGGTGCGAGAACAGATATACGCCATTCTGCGCAGCCACTCCGGCCACGACTTCTCGGGCTACAAGACCAAGACATTTCTGCGCCGCGTGAAGCGACGCATGCAGATCGCCCAGGTCCATTCCATCAGCGCCTATATAGACTGGCTGAAGAAAGATGCTCGCGAGGTGATGAACCTTTTTCGCGATCTGCTGATCAATGTCACCAACTTCTTTCGCGACCCCGATGCCTTCGAGTTGCTCGAGCGAAAGATCATACCGCAGTTGTTCGAAGGCAAGACCGCCAGCGACACCGTCAGGGTCTGGGTTCCCGGATGCGCCACGGGCGAGGAGGTGTTCTCTATCGGCATCCTGCTGCGCGAACACATGGAGAAGCTTACGGTCGTTCCGCGCGTCCAGATATTTGCCACCGACATCGACGAGCCTGCGCTGGCGGTGGCCCGGGCGGCACGCTATCCCGAAGCCTTGCTGCAAGGGCTTTCACCCGAACGCCGACAGCGGTTCTTCAACGGCGACGGAGAGAGCTATGTCATTAGCAACGAGATACGGGAACTGTGCATCTTCTCGCCGCACAGCGTCATTCGCGATCCGCCTTTCTCGCGCATGGATCTGGTCTCCTGCCGCAATCTGCTGATCTATTTCGGCCCGAGCATCCAGAGCCGTGTCATCCCTGTCTTTCACTATGCATTGAAGCCCGGCGGTTACCTGTTCCTCGGCACCTCCGAAAGCGTTGGGCAGCACGACAATCTGTTTGCCACTGTCGACAAGAAACATCGTCTCTTCCAGGCGCGCGAGCATGCCTCGCCGCATATCAGGCTGCCCGCCTTGATCGGTGAGAGCCGTTCCGGCGTCTTTCCCTCTGAAAGCGCCGGCTTAAGGAAGGGAGCCGCCGGTTATCCGCTGCGCCAGGCTGTCGAGGCGCAGGTGCTGGAGCGCTTCGCTCCGCCGCATGTCCTGGTCAACGCCGAGGGCGATGTCGTCTATTATTCGGCCAGGACCGGCAGATATCTCGAAGCGCCGCAAGGGATTCCCAGCCGGCAGTTGCTGACGATGGCTAGGCGTGGGCTGCGACTGGACCTCCGCGCCGCGTTGCGGGAAGCGACGACGACGCGCCGCACAGTGGTGCGGGAAAACCTCATCGTAGAGGAAGACGACGAACGGGTCCAGCCGATCAAGCTCACGATCGAACCGCTCACCGAACGTGGCAATGGCGAGCCGCTTTATCTCGTCCTGTTCGAACCGTCGGGGCCGACCCAGGCCCGCTCAGAGGAAGACGGCGGCGGCCGTGACAGTGACAGCACCGCCGATCTCGAGCGGGAGCTGCGCGACACCAGGGAGCGCCTGCAATCGACGATCGAGGAATACGAGACCGCGCTGGAGGAGGTCAAATCGTCGAACGAGGAACTCGTCTCCGTCAATGAGGAGGCGCAGTCCACCAATGAGGAACTCGAAGCCTCGAAGGAGGAGATGCAGTCGCTCAACGAGGAGCTCAACACGATCAACGCCGAGTTGACGGCCAAGATAGAGGAGCTCGACCACGTCAACGGCGATCTGCGCAACCTGTTCGAAAGCACCGACATCGCGACCATTTTCCTCGACCGCAGCCTTGTGGTCCGTACCTTCACGCCGGCGGCGTCATCCTTCTTCAGCCTGCGTCCCTCCGATGTCGGCCGGCCGCTGACGGATCTGTCTAGCCAGCTCGACTACCCCGAGCTGAAGCAGCACATCGACAAGGTTTTCGAGACAGGCGAGATCCTGAATCACCATCTGGCACGCGATGCCAGGGGCCTGTTCCACATGGTCCGCATCAATCCCTATCGCGACAAGGGCAACAGGATCCAGGGCGTGGTGGTGACACTTGTCGATGTCACCACTCTGGCACAGGCGGAAGAGCATCAGCAGGTGCTCATCTCTGAACTCAACCACCGGGTCAAGAATATGCTTGCGGTGATCGCCAGCATTGCAAGCCGCACGCGGGAAAGTTCTGATACGAAGGAGGAGTTCGCGGATGCGCTGATCGGTCGCCTGCATGCCATGTCGCGGGCCTACGGCCTGCTGACCCGGGAGAGATGGAAGGAAGCCTCGGTCAGGGAACTGCTCCAGCAGGAGCTCGAACCATTCGGCATCGAGCGGATCGAACTCGATGGCGAGGATGTCAAACTAGGTCCGCAACAGGGGCTTTCCCTCAGCATGGCCATTCATGAACTGGCCACCAACGCGGCCAAGTACGGCGCTTTGTCAAAAACCGACGGCAAGGTCAGTGTGCAATGGTCGATCGAGGAGGACAGTTTCACATTTGGCTGGCGCGAAAAGGACGGCCCTGTTGTCAAGGCGCCCTTGGACAATGGTTTTGGCCTGACACTGCTGCAGGGAGAAATTGGTTACAGGCTCGGCGGCCATGTCGAGACCGCGTTCCACAAGGACGGCCTCAGCGTCCAGATCGCGTTTCCAGCAAACCACAAGGAGGCGCCGTGAGCGACGACAGGCCGCGCGTTCTGGTGGTCGAGGACGAATGGCTGATCGCCGAAGACGTCGCGTCTCGCCTGCGTGCGGCGGGTTATCCCGTGATCGGCCCGGTCTCGTCGGTCGCCGCGGCTCGTCAACTTATCGATGCAGGCAAAGTCGACGTGGCGCTGCTCGACATTCAATTGAACGGTGAAACGAGTCTGCCCGTAGCCGAAACATTGCTGGCTCGCGGCGTCCCCTTCGCCTTCATGACCGGATTTGGGCCGCGTGATGTTCCCCAACCCTTCCGAAGCTGCAAATTCGTGCCAAAGCCGGCAGGCGACGCTGCCCTTCTCAACACCCTGGCCGACCTGGCATTGCTTCGTCCCGACACGCACTCGTCGTGATTTCAACAGCCGGTTTCGATCAGTCCAGGGGCTTGTCCGTCGGCCGAGGCGTGGTGCTCGCCTGACGCGGCCGCCCGGCGTTGCGATTGGCAACCGGATTGTCAAGCGGCGCGGTCGACGGCCGGGATGTGCCTGCGGTTTTCGGCGTCTCCGGCTTGCCACCGGCATCCGTGTCACTGGCGTCCCGTCTCGGGTGCGGCAGACCATCGGCGTTCGGAGACCGGACGCTGGGTTTCGATGTGGAACTCTCATTGCTCATGGCAGCACCTTTCTTTGCATCGGGTGGGGCACGGTAGTCCCGCCGCTGTGAAGTCTGCAGGTCAAACCGTCGCCGCGATCGAAGGTTCCAGGTGCCAACGGGTCCATTGCGATCCACGGCCGCCGACTTACTCAGGGCAGACCTGGTGCGAGAGCCCGACACCTCAACCATGCGGCCGCATCACCACCTTGATGCAGCCATCCTGCTTGTCACGGAACGTCTTGTAGAGATCCGGCCCGGCTCCGAGATCCGCCCGGTGCGTGATCACGAAGGAGGGATCGATGTCGCCCTTCTGGACTATGTCCAGGAGCGGTTCGAGGTAACGCTGAGTATGGGTCTGACCCATCCGGAAGGTCAGGCCCTTGTTCATGGCGGCGCCGAACGGAATATGATCGACGAGACCGATATAGACGCCGGGCACCGAGATGGTGCCGCCTTTGCGGCAGGAGTAGATTGCTTCGCGCAGTACATGCGGCCTGTCGGTGCCGAGGTAGACGGCGGCCTTGACCTTGTCGAGCATGGCGTCGGCACTGGCGCCGGGATCCGACTCGGTACCGACACAGTCGATGCAGCGATCAGGACCGCGGCCATCGGTCATCGCCATCAAGGCGTCGTAAATATCGGAGTTGCTGAAGTCGAGCGTCTCGGCCTTGCCGTGCTCGCGAGCCATCGCCAGCCGCTCCGGCACCTTGTCTATGGCAATAACGCGGCCGGCGCCGAGCATCCATGCGCTTTGGATGGCGAACTGGCCGACCGGACCGCAGCCCCAGATAGCGACGGTATCGCCTGGCTCGATGCCGGCATTTTCAGCCGCCATGTAGCCAGTCGGGAAGATGTCTGAGAGGAACAGCACCTGTTCGTCGTCCATTCCTTCGGGCACCTTTATCGGACCGACATCGGCGAAAGGGACTCGCAGATATTCGGCTTGCCCTCCCCAATAGCCGCCGACCAGATGCGAATAGCCGAACAGGCCCGCCGGGGATTGTCCCATCACTTCGGCGGCCTGTTTGGCATTGGGATTGGACCTGTCGCAAAGCGAGAACAGCCCCTTCTGGCAAAACCAGCATTCGCCGCATGAGATGTTGAACGGCACCACGATGCGGTCACCCTTCCTGAATTTCGAATGGCCGCGGCCGACTTCCACGACCTCGCCCATGGTCTCGTGTCCAAGCACGTCGCCCGATTCCATGGTCGGCATATATCCGTTCATCAGATGCAGGTCCGAGCCGCATATGGCGCAGCAGATGACCTTGATGATGACGTCGCGATCATCCTCTATAGCGGGATCAGCCACCTGGTCGCATCGGATGTCGCCTTTGCCGTGCCATGTGAGCGCTTTCATGAGGTTGCTCCTTGTTGGAAGAAGGTTGGAAGGCAAATCGTGTAAAAGGCACCGTCTGAGCGTCTGCAGCAATCCGTCGATATACAGGTCAACACATAGGAGTTGCTGCCGTGATGCCCGATTGTTCAGTCTTTGGATGCGGAACCCGGCTCGGCCATCTTGCGGTGCTGTTCAGCCAGCGTGCCTGCCGGCATCACATGCGCCGCGGCGACCTGCAGCTTGTTCTCCAACTGCTGATGACTTGTTCCTCGCCGGCCATCTCGCCTCGTAACCGGCTATGACTACATCGGTGGGATTGTCCTTCTCATCGGTGCCGACCTTGCCCTCACCACGGCCAACTTTTCATTCGTCATAACGTCCTCCGAATTTCGCTTCGGCCGAACCACCATCGAGGCTGATTGTTCCGTACGGATAGGATTGAATGGGCGGCTTTATGCCGGCCATGAAAAGCGATTTTGTTCTGGGCACATTCGACTGTGAACAACTCATGATGGCGGTGGAACAACTCAAGTTTGTGCGAGTTCGGTAGCCGTGCAGCGTCATCGCTCCCCTTGTTTGATGCTGCACGGTCGGGTTCCCTCAGCCTGATCAGCCCGCGCGCCCTCGCGGCAGCGCGGGCTTTCTATGGGCAGGGCGCCATGTTTTAAATCTTTGGAACAACGTACCCGTTCAGCAGTTCGGCGTGCAGGAGGAACAAAATGCAATTCGCGGAAGAAATCGCGCTCAGGCGCGTAAAGATGCTGGTCGAACAATATGTTGTCGCCAGGAGCAGGAGATATGATTTCGTCTCGACCGAACTCGCCTGTAAGGCCATCCGCCAGGTCGTACGAAGCCCGATCGAGGACGCCGAACTGGACCATCTGCTGGCCAGAAGCGCCGTCAAACAAGGGCTGTCGGTGCGGTTCGACCGGATAGGTCATTGGCAGGCGGCTTCGCCCGAACTCAGCCAGGAGAAATCAGCATGAGGGCAGTGCTTTTGATGTCGGCCGCATTGCTCGCCTTGGCGGCGTGTAATGACAATGCCGATCCAGCCAAGTCCAAGACGGATACCACGAACAGCCAACCGGTCGACAAGAATCCCACGACGGACACCAACCCGACACCGCAGACCAGCACCGGCGGCGATCAGCAAGGTACGCAGCCAGCCCAGCCTGCATCTCCCAAGCCAAGTGGCGGCTAGGCCTATGGAGCGACGCAACGCGATAATCTCGCTGGTGATAGCCGCAGTCATCATTGTCGGTTTCGTCGTCGGCTTTTTCTACACTGATATGGGCTGGCAGACCTC
>NZ_RZPB01000202.1:0-8608 GCF_003998535.1 Mesorhizobium sp. M7A.F.Ca.AU.002.02.1.1
TCCGATGGCAGCAGGATACGGTCGCCGGCCTTGAGCACGGCAAAAAACGCCGCCGAGATTGCCGCCATTCCGGAAGGGAATGCGACGCAGGGCGCGTCCTCCAGATGGGCCAGCATATGCTCGACCGCGTCCCAGGTCGGGTTGCTGAATCGCCCGTACTGGTTGAAGCCGGTGGCGTCGCCGGGCGCATGAAAGATGGCGGCCATGGTCAGCGGCAGGGGAATGGAATCGCCCATGGCAAGCCCGCTGCGACGCAGGTGAGGAAGCGCTGCAGCGCGTGACTTTGCTGTTTCAGACATCGAATTTCAGACCCTGTTGGTGACCGGCTGGATGTGGCGAGACGCTATGCCCGGCAGCGGCTCGCGGCAAGGCGCGTCCGGTTGGGCCAGGCGGCTCTAAACGCTTCGTTAGTATAACGAACTCGCAAGCGATTGTATTTCCATCACAAAATGGAAATCCGTTACCGCCCGTTACCGCTCCCGTTACCGCTCTGTTCGCGACCCTTAATTCTGGCGTCAGCAAAGCGGTCGGCGGCCTCAAAGACAGCCCGGTCATAGACTCGTCCGGTCGTCTGCGTCCCGCTATGCCCGGCGACCTTCGACGTATCCTCGAGCGAAGCGTTGCCGGCGCGGCCCTCGGTGATGCCGGATGCGCGGAGATCGCGGGCCCACATCGTTCCCGGGATGCCTGCCTTCTTCCGATCGAGCCGCCAGCGATAGGCGAAATTCTTTGGCCGGTAGGGAATGCCGCTGTCCTCGCAAACGACGATCGGACCGACTCGCTTCTCGAGCGGCACCCGGTTGATCTCCTCCAAAACCATGGGCGCCTTGGACAGGGGGTAGATGATCCGCTTGCCTGTGGTCTCATTGGTCTTCGACGGCGTGTACCTGAGCACCATATGTTCGTCGATATCTTCCCAGCGCAGCCCGAACCATTTCTCGCCAGTTGCCGGGTCCAGTACGGCAGACAGGCCGCCTTCGTTCAGCGGATACCATTGGCCGATGACGTCCCACAGGCGCAAGGTCGTCTCGAACGCGAAGGCGTAGGTCAATGCCGACGATTGACGGCCGGCGGCGCGCGCAGCCGCCCTGGCGGCGACAACCTGGTCGGCGGAGATGACGGCCGTCCGCGGCGAAGACCGGGGAAGCGACTTCTTCGCCTCGCGCAGCATCATCAGGAGTTCGGCACAGCCGTCGAACCGGCACATGACGCCAAAGCTGAGAGCGGACTCGAGGATGGACCGACACATCGCCGCGGTGGCGAGGTTGGCGCCGCCGTTTGACCAGAGGCGGTGATAGCGGATGATGTCGACGCCGCTGATCGCATCAACGCGCCTGGCGCCGATATGGCCCTCAACCTTGGAGAGAAAGCCAACGTAGGTGCGGCGGGATGCCGGCTTCAGTTTCTTGAATGGGCTTTCGGCATGGCGCTGGTAGATGGTGAGCAGTGACTTGACCGATCCGTCGAATGCAGTCGGATCATTGCGATATCCGGTGCGCCAGAGGAGCATGTCGGCTTGTAGCGAGTCGCATTTCGCCTTTAGCATCTCCGGCTGATCAGCAAGGGCCGACAAGTTCACCGTCTTTGGAGAAAACCCCTTTTTGACGTCGACTTCATCAGCGACCCAAACAGGCGTCATGCCGCCGGCGCGCTTCATCCATTTGAGGCCCGGGGCTTTCGTCTTGTCCATGCGCTGTCATCCTCCTTGCCGTCCGGCTTGCCCTTGGCATCCGCCGGCAGGCCGAGGTAGTTCTCATAGAAGCGCTTGACGAGCGGCACAGGTCGCCCGCCGTGAAAGGCATCAATAGCAGGGAACCCTGGCCTCTGCGCAAGGGTCGGAAGGCGTTCCTTCACCCATTTTTCGGCCGCCAACCGTCCAACCAAAGCTTCGGCGATCTCGCGGTCGCCTGCGAACATCGGCAGATCGTCGAGTTTGGTTGGCGGAATTCTGGTCACGGAGCGGTGACCTCCGGCGTATTGCGCTCAGCGGCGCGCTCGACATAAGCCCAGTCCGGTGCCAGGCCATGATTGATCGAATTGCCGGCGAGTCGGTACTGGTGCCGCGAGACGCTGATCTTGACGAACGTCCTCATGCCAGGCGACTCGAAGTCGGCGACGCGGTGGATCACTCCTTGGTCAAGGCGAAGCAGATGCTTGTCCGGATAGGTCTTGAACGGCCCACGCTCGGCCTTGGCTTCCATCTCATCAAGGGATTTCGTGTGATCTTGGATGAAAGTGGTTGCCTCGTCCGGCTCCCAGAACAGCGTGCCCCTCGAGTCCGACCAGATATAGTTCAGGTCGTCGGTCATGAATCCGTCGGAGTGCCAGCCGCGGCGGTTGCCAGGGTTTTCGTGCGTCACCCAGAGGGTCTTGGCGGTGATGTAGACGTAGCTATCGAGCCACCTCATGCTGGCGACGTCGCGGTAGACCGCATTCACGATATCTTCGAACTGCCGCAGGTTTGACGGGATGACGACCTTGAACCGGTCCGCCATCTTGATCGGGCAATAAAGCCAGAACATCATCTCCTTCGGCGAGAGATCGACAAGGCCTAGATCGACCGGCTTGAAGCCGTAGAGGTTATCCCGCATGGCCGAGATCCTCGAAGATGTAGAGCATAAGCTCCATCTGGATGAAGACCGCGCAGCACCCGACGTATTTCAGGTTGAGTTCGCCAGGGATCGCGCCGCCGGTCTTGAACGCATGGAAATGCCGCTCCTCGTCGGGCACGTCGGTCCGGACGACGGCCCACAGCCAGAACATGCCGGCCACATCCGCCATGCGGATGATCTCGGCGCCGGCCGGCAGTTTCATGGTGAAGTGCTCTTGGACCGGCATCTGGTAGCGGTAGATCACTCGGCCGGTCGCATCCGACACCTTTTGGCCGCGGACCGCTGGATCCCATTGATCGGCTTGAACGGTCATGCGCTCGCTTCCTTTGCTGTCTTGATTGCCTCCGCTCGCTTTTCGGCTGCCTTCTGGAGATCCTTCCGGGCCTCATCGATATCACGAAGGGCAGGTAGAACGTCCCTGCCTACCGCCTTGAAGAACGATCTCACTCCTTCCTGGTGGTCTCGGATGTAGTGTTCGCCGAGTTTTTCCTTGAAGACTTTCAGGAATGCGTCGGCGCCATATCCAATCATGGCTTCAAGCGCTCTGACCTCGGTTTCGTTCAGAGTGATCGACGCGCCAAAAGTTAGCGTGGCAGTGGTGCGCACGGACATTCAATCCTCCTTCGCATGGTTCGGCTGTCGAGACTCGATGAGGCGCCAAAGCGCACTGCGCTGTCCGTCGCCTATCTTGGCGATGAAGGTCAGAGGGTCGCGACTGAACCGCTCCCATGAACTGCCGCCGCGGTCGAGGTTTCCCGGTTCAATGACGCCGGCCCCTACAAGCTCATCCATATCGAGGTTCATTAGAATGAGGCAGGCATTGTAGAATTTGCGCTGCGCGCGCTCCTGCATCGGGGTGTCCGAAGATTGTATCTGTTTTTCGGACACTTCGAGACGGCTACCGACTTCGTTGATTTCGGCACAAGCTTCGCATCTCGCGGCCCTTCCGCAGAGGCCGCACTTGTCGTCATCGCCTCGTACGGCGTCTGGCATCCCCTCAAGCATGTGCTGCACCATGGCCGTGGCCTGGATGGCGTCGAACAGATTGGTGCCGATTGGCTTGTGCTCCATTGGTCCGAACTGGCTGTTCTCGTTGAACGTCTTCTTGAAGCTGATGCCCGCGTCAGGACTGAAATTCTCTGGCAGGCGCCATTGGAGGAACCGGTCGACCATGTGCTTGATCTGATCTTCGGTCATGACTGCTCGCTCCGCACCGCATAAGGACCGTCGGTCTGTGCCCGCCACCAACCGCGGAAATCATCCGTGTCAGCCGGCTCACACACCATGAGCAGGCTGGGGGCGAGCGGACCTCCGAAGTGAAGCAGTTCGAGATAGATATCCGCGCCATTGGCGATAGCCTGGCGCTGACTGTCTGTCAGACTGAACCTGCTGATGGCGCTCACTCCTTTGCGACCAGGCAGGGTGCGCAGCGGCCGATACTGCGGCTGTTCCTTGGCATAAACAGTTTCGAACTTCTCAAGACCTGGAATGACCGGTCCGTTAAATGGGTCCAGTATGTCAAACATGCGTTGTTTCTCCTTTGTAGCCGCGCCCCTTGCCATGGTTCGGATACCAATTGCCGTACCAGCGCTCTTTGCGGCGGATTGGCCCGTAAGCCGTTTCCCAGCGGGACAGTCGGTTTTTTGGCTCAACATCCTGACGGCAGTGCGGGCAAACTTCTTGATCGTCACAGATCGCCACTTCGCAGCACGTCGTGAACAGGGTGCTGTTGTTCGGGCAGTCGAGGAACACGGTAGCCATCACGCCGCCGCTCTAATCTCGTCACGTATCTCCATCCAGAGCTTGCCGAGCATGTTCTGGCCGTCGCGGTTTGGTCCCCAACCCCAAAAGTCATCTCTCCATGAATTCTCGACCAACTGGCGATCGCCAGTCGCAA
Organism: Mesorhizobium sp. M7A.F.Ca.AU.002.02.1.1; assembly: GCF_003998535.1. Lineage (NCBI taxonomy): Bacteria > Pseudomonadati > Pseudomonadota > Alphaproteobacteria > Hyphomicrobiales > Phyllobacteriaceae > Mesorhizobium > Mesorhizobium sp. M7A.F.Ca.AU.002.02.1.1. The sequence goes on from NZ_RZPB01000202.1 coordinate 4,510, forward strand.
GGAGTTTCCGGCGCACATATTCGTGCTGATCGGCCTTAGCGTGGAGGATCTCACGCATGACGTCGACCTTAACGTAGTCCCAGTCTGGCCGGCGATGATGCTTGTTGCGTTCAGCGATTTTGAACGCCTCATGCGCAGACGGCGCGAGGATGATGTTGTGCATCAAACTCCACTGCTCCGCAGTCGGAACGCCTGGCTTGAATTTCATAAAATGGTAGACCGCTTCTGACGTATCGAACCGGGCTAGACCGTCGCGCGGCGTCCACTCCCACATAATGGTGAAGGCCGAGAAATTCGACAGGACATAGAAATCCTGCTCGTAGAAGCAAACTCGCTCCTGTGTGTCGAGACCGTGGCATTCGATGGTCGGCAGCGGCGGCTTCGGACACGGTCCACTATAGCCGTGGAACTTGAACATTTGCTCACCGGCCGGCATTGGCTCGCCGCAGATGTCGCACTTGGCTATTTCGTCAGTCATCAGAAATCGTCTCCATTGTGAGGATGGCCGGCTTCGAACTCGCGGTCTTCGCGCCGCGCCTCCATGATGTCGTCCGGGTCAGGCTCGCTCTCTTCCCAAGGGCAGACGCCGCCAGTCTCTTCCTCAAGATCGCACTGGCGAGGCGAATAGGCGCCGCACCAAGGGCAGAGCTTGCCGCCGCGGGACTCGTTGTCCTCTTCGGGCGTCATCAGCTTCCATGCGTCATAATTCTCTAACACTTGCCCACCTCCCATTTTTGATGATCGGCATTGTGCCGTGCTGGATCTTGTCCAGTTCATTTTCGGCCTGCGTTTTCCAAGAAAGATGCCGGTGATTTACACAGGCCCGATTGCCGCATGAATGAGCGGCTTGATGGTCTGGTGTCGGTGGACGCCCATGTGTTTCACGACAAATAAGGCGGTGGACGTTGTGCGATTTGCCGTTGATCCGCATTTGCCCGTAGCCGACGCCTGATCGTGCATACGGCCATTCCAAACACTCGTCGCCACGAAATGGCACGACCGTTTCTTTGTAGAAGTGCTCTGGTTCGCCATGCGTCGTCCCAAGATCGCCGCCATACAGTGGATCGCCATGCGATCTCAATCGTTCATAATGAGCGCTGCACAAGCCTCGGCTTTTCTGCGTCTTCGCACATCCATCAATGGAACATAGTGGCGCTGAATTGGTCATGTCTTCCTCGCATTTCGAATGATCAGTTCTGCCTGCTCATCGTCCCCAGTGACGTTGTAGAGCGCTAGGGCGACGCGAAGCGGGTCGATGAGGTGCTTCTCCCAGAAGGCGCGCTCCCCACCCGCATGCTGCGCGTCAGGCCCCTCAGTGTGCAGCGACCGATGAAGGGGAACTGTCCATCTATCATCAGATTTCCGGCCGCCACCGGTTTCACCCTTTCCGTAGACCGGATCGGCATAGCGGACATGCGCGGCGTCGACCGGCCGCTTGCCGCTGATCAAACAAGGTAGGCCGCGGATCCATCTCAAATGGGCACCGTCTTCCTTGCGTGGCCGCTTCTGGCCTTTGACCGGGGAGTTGGTGAAGGCTTCGGGATGGTAGGGGACTCGACCGGCCATCAGGCGACTGCCGCGTGGTTCTGCCGGACGCGCAGCGGATTATGATAGCCGGCCGGGAGGAAAGATTGGAGGTCGCGCTTGATATAGTGCTTCTTCCTGAGCGCCTGCATCTTGTCGATCATGCGCAGGGTGTAACCCGGCCAATCCGTCGTCCTCGTGATCTCCTTCAGATAGTTCGCTTTGCCGATCTTGTAGAGATCAACGAACTCGTGAGTGGCGTCGACGACAGCAAGCGACGCTTCGATGTCGAGCGTCGGTTCAAGGCTGACCCATGTGAAGATGCCGGCTTTGTGGAAAGCCTTCAGCGTCGAAATGCGGTTATCAGGATCAGCCGCGTTGCGTTCCCATTTTCGGGAAAAACGCGCATCGACGCTGGTCAAGGTGGTTGCGAACGCATCCCGGTCCGGACGGAATCGGCTGATGTCCTGAAGCGCGCGGCTGCCGCCCTTCGTCAGCGTGCAGAAGCCGAGACCATGGCCGGCCAGGATATGCAGTACGAGTCCAGTCAGGCTGTTGTCGCCTGGATGATAGGGATCGGTCGTGAACGACAGCATGACCTGTTCGGTGATGCCAGCCGCTTCATACTTCTTGGCGTCAGCGAGCAGCCGCTTGTCGAAGTCGGCCCGGTCGACGGCGCCGGCGTCGAACTCCGGCCGCGGCTGCTTGGTCACCAGTGGCACGTAGCAATAGGCGCAGCCGTGACCGCACCCGCGATAGGGATTGGTGGCAAGTGGCGCATACTCGCCGGCCTGCCCCTTCGGCGCATAGATGATCGAGCAGCCTTTGATGCTGACGCCGTCCGGATTGATGGTTGCCATTGTGGTCCTCACAAAAAATCGGGCGACAGGCGGTAGCCGCCGTCGGTCTTGATGATCAGGTCGAGCGCGGCGAGCTCGCGCAGCCCGGTGGTGAGCCCGCTGGACGTGCGTGAGACCTCCGCGCGGTCCGCAATGGTGTCCAAGTCCATCTCCGCGCCCTGTGCGGCCTCCAGCGCGCCCAGCATGCGTGCGTAGGACGATGGCAGGCGCTCCTTGAAGGCGGCGAGCCCCGGCGGCGCTGTGATGCCTGCTTCAGCCTCGACAGCCACGTAGCGGCCATCGCCGCGGTCCTGGATGCGCGGGGAGGCCGCCGCCTCGGTCATGTACTTCCGGAATGCGCTCGATCGCGACGAGATGCCGGCGCGCTTGGCAGCGACCTGCAGGCTGATGCCGAGCGGGTAGGCGGACACGACGGCGTCGACCACCTTGCGCGAACTCGGCGACATTTTCGGCTCATTGTACGGGCCGTCGTAGCCTCCATCCAAGACGGGCTCGCGGGTCTTTACGCCGCGGATGAACTCTCGCTGTGGGCCTTTCGAAACCAAATGCGTGATATCGATAGCCTCTGCACCGCTTGGCATGCTGACCGGGCCGATCTCGGTCCACACCGTTTGATCCGGTCCGCCTGCAAGATCGACGCCGATATGGACGGGCTTCGGCGGCCGCGGCCGGTCGAGGAACTCCTCAAGCGCCACCCGGATCGCCTCGGCGCCGGCGGCAAAGCCATCCTCTCGCCCCTTGTCCATTCCCTCGCCATAGCCGCGCGCGAAGCCTCGCTTCTCGGCTGTGGCGATCTCAGCCGGATCGGCCGCGCGCGGCGCCGTACTCTTTTGATCGACCGTCGGCGGCGCCTTGGAGGCCTTCACTAGTTCCGCCAGCGCCCGCTGGATGGCGGCAGGCGTTGCCGACGGCAGAACGGTGCTGCCGGGCTTCGGCGCCTCCGTGGAGGCCTTGAACATGCGATCGCGCACCGGTGTCGATGCGAGGGCGGGCCCGACGACATAGAACTCGCCCGGCTTGAACGCCTGCATGTCGACAGCTTCCGAAGAGCGCGGTCCAAAACCAAGCAGATCGGCAACCGCGCGGCGGTCGGCGCTTTGCTCCACTCGGCCGAGAAACTTGTTCTCGCACTGGCCGAGCACGTCGTTGTTGATGAGACTCAGCCGCTGGGTGGCGAAGATGGCGCCAAAGCCCCTCTTGCGGCCGGCGGTCGCCAAGTGGGTGATCGCCTCGCTCGAGGCAACGACGCCCTGCTGCGGCGCCCACAGATGTGTCTCGTCCAGCATGACGATCGTTGGATGCCAGAGATCCGACTTGGCCCGCATCATGCCGGCGACAAACCGGCCGATGAACGATCGCTTCTCCTCAAGGGTCCAGTCGCCGATTTGCAGGATTGTGGAGACGCCGACCTTCAACAGGGTAAGCGCCAGGTCGCCGGCATCCTGCGTCTTGCTCAGCGGCGCGTCGCCATGGTCCCCGCCGATGATGGCGTATTCGCGCTCGGCCGTCCGCAGCGTGTGGAACTCGTCCTCGACATCAAGGATGATCTGCTGGAACTTGCCATAGGTCGCCTCGAGCAGCACCCGAGCGACGGTCGACTTACCGGATCCAGATGCGCCTTGAAGCAGGCATCGTTGGCCGCGGAACGTCTCGAGATTGAAATCGATGTTGGCTGCGATCTTCATGGCGTCTCGTTCTCAAGGCCGATGTCGGCG
>NZ_RZPB01000203.1:0-8592 GCF_003998535.1 Mesorhizobium sp. M7A.F.Ca.AU.002.02.1.1
ATCTCGAAGCGGGCAAGGCAGTCGATCCAGCAGCGACTCCCAAGAGGGTGCTGAAGGCGGAAAACGTGCCCGCGGTGTTGGCCAAGGGCAGCCCTTGCGACCGGCCGGTGGCGCAAGCGGCGCGGTTCAAGGCGGGCGACGCCGTGCGGACCAAAAACTTCAACCCGACCGGCCACACGCGGCTGCCGCGCTACGCACGCGGCAAGCACGGCGTGATCGAGGCGGTGCACGACGGTTTTGTTTTTCCCGACAGCAACGCGCATGGACACGGCGAAAATCCGCAATGGGTCTACACCGTGGTTTTCGAAGGATCGGAGATCTGGGGCGAGGGGGCCGACCCGACGCTACGCGTGTCGATAGACGCCTGGGAGAGCTATCTTGAGCCGGCGTGAAGAACTGCCGCCAGGTTTCGACGAGCCGGTGTTCGCCGAGCCGTGGCAGGCCGAGGCCTTCGCCATGACGGTGGCGCTGCACGACAAGGGCCTGTTTTCGTGGAGCGAGTGGGCGCAGGCGCTGTCGAGCGAAGTGAAAAGACCGGGCGCCGCAGCGGACGGCCATGATTATTACGAACATTGGCTGGCGGCGCTGGAAAGCCTGCTTGCCTCGAAGGGACTGGCCGCCAAGGCCGATGTCGACGCGATGGCTGAGGCCTGGGAGCGCGCGGCACATGCCACCCCGCACGGCAAGCCGATCCTGCTGGAGAACGATCCTGGACCCTGACAGCAGGCTGCGAGCAGCCAGGCCAAAAAGATCAGTTTAGTCTTCCGTTATCTCAGTCCGGATTTCGCTCCTGCACTCAGTTGCAAATATTGGGGCCACCAGCGACCATATCCCCATGATGGAAAAGCCTGCCGCGCCCTGGCCTTTGCTGCAAATCGCGATCGAGCCGAAATCGAAGGCCGATCAGGAGCGGCTGCGTATCGCCTTGGCGAAGCTGGCGGACGAGGATGCTTTCTTCCGCGTCATGCAAGACGAGGAATCGGGCCAGACCATTATCGCCTTCATGGACGAACTCCACCTCGACATCATCATTGACCACCTGCGTCGCGAGTCCCAGGTCGATGTGAATATTGGTTCTCCACAAGTGGCCTATCGCGAGACGATCACCCGTACGCACAAGCAGGACTTCACGCACAAGAGGCAGTCCGGCGGCACCGGTCAGTTCGCCCGCGTCAAGATCATGTTCGAGCCGAACGCGGACAGCGCGGACTCCGTGTTCGAGTCCAGGATCGTCGGTGGTGCGCTTCATGGCGAATACATTGCGGGCGTCGAAAAGGGGCTGCGCAGCATATTGTCCTCAGGTCCATTTGCGGGCTTCCCGATGATCGGCGTCAAGGCGGTGCTGATGGATGGCGCTTTTCACGATACCGATTCCTCGGCTCTGGCTTTCGAGATCGCCGGCCGCGCCTGCTTTCGCGAAGCCGCGCCACGCCTCGGCGTGCAGTTGCTCGAGCCGATCATGAAGGTCGAAGTAATGACTTCAGCAACCCATGTCGGCAACGTCATCGCCGAACTGCAAAGCCGCCGTGGCCAGATCCTGAGTCGGGAAATCCGCGGCGTGGTCGTCGTCGTCAACGCGACAGTGCCGCTTAGAAATATGTCCAAGCTGGAGGATGCACTCCGGTCCTGTTCGAACGGGCAGGCACGGTTGAGCGTCAGCTATGCCGGATACGCTCCCGTTCCGCTACCACCCGACGACCGCGACCCGCGGGCCGCCATGGCCATTGCCTGAATTTCGCTTCCAGCCGACGTGGTCGATTGTTCCCTTTACGTTCTTGTCTGTGCCTGATAGCCTGACCCGTCGGCGGCACTTAAGCGTCCCGGCGCATCGATGATGATGGCGGCTGTCTTGTCTTTCCCTTGCGAATCCGGTCTCTCGCGCTGATGGAATTCTCTCCCCAACAGGACGAGGCGCTGCAAGCGGTCGCCCGCTGGCTGAAGATCGGCCAGCCGCAGCTGTTCCGGCTGTTCGGCTATGCCGGCACCGGCAAGACGACGCTGGCGCGCTATTTCGCCGAGCATGTCGACGGCCAGGTGCAGTTCGCCGCCTTCACCGGCAAGGCCGCGCAGGTGCTGCGCTCCAAGGGCGCGGTCAATGCGCGTACCATCCATTCGCTGATCTACCGGCCGAAAGGCGAGGAATCGGTGTCGGACGAAATCACCGGCAAGACGTCGATGTCGCCGACTTTTTCGCTCAACCGGCAGAGCCCGATCTCGCGGGCCAAGCTGGTCGTCATCGACGAATGTTCGATGGTCGACGAGCAACTCGGCCGCGACCTGATGAGTTTCGGCACGCCGATCCTGGTGCTTGGCGACCCCGGCCAGTTGCCGCCGATCTCGGGCGGCGGCTTCTTCACCGACCACGAGCCGGATTTTCTGCTCACCGAAATCCACCGGCAGGCGCGCGACAACCCGATCCTGCGGCTGGCGCTCGATGTGCGCGAGGGCCGCGAGTTCATGCGTGGCGACTATGGCACGGCGCAGGTGATCGGCAAGGAAGACGTTACCCAGGAACTGGTGCTGAAGGCGGACCAGGTGCTGGTCGGCACCAATCGCACGCGGCGCCGCTACAATCAGCGGCTGCGCGAGCTCAAGGGCTTCAACGCCGACTATCCGCAGGCCGGCGACAAGCTCGTCTGCCTGCGCAACGATCCGGCAAAGGGCCTGCTCAACGGCTCGCTGTGGAAGGTGATGACATCGTCGCGCGAGACGGTGAAGCCCGGCATCAACCTTCTGGTGTCGCCGGAAGAGGACGATCCGGATCGCGGCGTCGCCAAGATCAAGCTGCTCAAGGCGGCGTTCGAGGATCCGGACGCCGATATCCCCTGGCAGCAGAAGAAGCGCTTCGACGATTTCGACTATGGCTACGCGCTGACCGTGCACAAGGCGCAGGGCTCACAGTGGAACGAGATCGTGCTGTTCGATGAAAGCTGGGCCTTCAAGGAAACCCGCCAGCGCTGGCTCTACACCGCCATCACGCGGGCGGCCGAGCGGCTGACGATCGTCAGGTAGGGGCGCCGGATGCTGTTGCCCCGATAGGCTGTGCGGCAAGCCATTGCCAGGCGGCAGCCTCGTCCTCCGTCCTGAAATGCCTGATTTCGATGGGTGGTGAGGACGGCAGAAAGCGTTGTGAGTCCGCTATCCAGTCCGGTTAGCCGATCGTCGCGCAACGGTCGACATGTTCCAATGCATGAATGGCGCCCTGCTTCAGGGTCTCGTCAGCGATGTCGGCCCAGTCGACGCCGTCGTGGTCGACGAGGCGCACCAGCACATCGACGCGCGGATGCAGGGCGTAGGCTGCCTCCAGCAATCCGAAAAGATTTTCACCATCGGCCGCGGAAACGTGCCCGACGACATCGATGGCGAAAAGGTCGTCACGGCTGGTCTCGATACGGCGGATTGCCGGCACCTCATCAAGAAAATTCATCGGCGCTACCTTTCCCCGCTGGTTCATCAGGCTTGGAACACCCGAAACCCCCAGTCTGTTCCCACCAAAGGCATTACTGTTCCCGTCAAAGGCATTATAGGTGGGCGCGTCTAACGATTTCCGAGGCCACCCGCATGCCTGCAAAGCTCTCCGTCAACCTCAATGCCATCGCCATGCTGCGCAACCGGCGCGACCTGCCGTGGCCAAGCGTCACCGGCCTCGGCCGCATTGCGCTGGCGGCCGGAGCGCACGGGCTGACAGTGCATCCACGCCCCGACGAGCGGCACACAAGACTCTCCGATGTGCCTGAGATCCGGTCGCTGATCGACGACGAGTTTCCGGGCGCGGAATTCAACATCGAGGGCTATCCGACCGAGGATTTCCTGCTGCTTGTGGAAAAGCATCAGCCTGAACAGGTGACCTTGGTGCCGGACGATCCGGCCCAGGCGACATCGGACCATGGCTGGAACTTCGCAACCCAGGCCGCGTTCCTCACACCAATCGTCAAGCGCCTGAAGAAGGGGGGCTTTCGCGTGTCGCTGTTTTCCGATCCGGATCCCGATTGGGTGGCGGCCGCGCGCGACACCGGCGCCGACCGCATCGAGCTCTATACAGGTCCATATGGCAGCTATCACACAGATTCCGCCAAAGCCGCCAAAGAGCTGGAAAGGCTGGGAAAAACCGCTGACGCCGCGCTTGCCGCCGGGCTGCAGGTCAATGCCGGGCACGATCTGGTGGTCGGCAACCTGCCGGCGCTGGTCAAGCGCATTCCGGCATTGGCCGAAGTGTCGATCGGACATGGGTTGACAGCCGACGCGTTGGAGTATGGCATGGCCGGTACGGTGGGTCGGTTCCTCAAGGCCTGCGGATGGTAGCGATGGGCAGCCTCGCATGGCAGGCATGGCAGCCATTACGCGACGGCACTTGATATTGCATCGCAGCAAGCGTAGAGCACCGCGCGCTTATCGGAGTGTCGTCCATGGCCCTTACCAATACTGGTAGTGAGGCAGAACCCGTCGAACAATCGAGCCATTCGGAAGTCGAACAGCACAGCACCAAGGTTCTGATGCTGGGCGCGCTCGGTGTCGTCTATGGGGATATCGGCACCAGTCCGATCTACGCCTTTCGCGAGGCGCTGGTGGCATCTTCCGGCGGACAGGTGGCCGACCGCGGTGACATCCTCGGCGTTTTGTCGCTGATCATCTGGTCGCTGACCATCATCGTCACCATCAAATACATCATGTTCGTGCTGCGGGCGAACAACCGCGGCGAGGGCGGCGTGCTGTCGCTGATGGCGCTGGCGCGCGGCAGTTTCCCCAAGCGCTCGGCGCTGATGCTCGGCATCGGCATCGTCGGGGCGTCGCTTTTCTTCGGCGACGCCGTCATCACGCCGGCGATTTCGGTGCTGTCGGCGGTCGAAGGCATGAACGTCGTCACGCCGACCTTCCAGCCTTATGTCGTGCCGCTGACACTGGTCATTCTCGCCATAGTGTTCGCGGTGCAACGTTTCGGCACGGGCGGCGTGGGATTGGTCTTCGGTCCCGTGACGGCGGTGTGGTTCCTGGCGATCGGCCTTTCCGGCCTCAACCACATCATCGCCGATCCGGAAATCCTGTGGGCGATCAGCCCGCACTACATCGTCGCCTTCCTGATCAATTCGCCCGATGTCGCTTTCGTCACCATCGGCGCCATCTTCCTCGCGGTCACCGGCGCGGAAGCGCTCTATGCCGATCTCGGCCATTTCGGCCGCAAGCCGATCGTGCTCGCCTGGCTGTGGGTCGTGTTTCCGTGCCTGCTGCTCAATTATGCCGGGCAGGGCGCTTTCGTGCTGGCCAAGAACGGCGTCGTCGGCCATCCGTTCTTCGAAATGAATGAAGGCTGGACGCTGATCCCGATGGTCGTGCTGGCGACCGCCGCCACGGTCATCGCCAGCCAGGCGGTGATCTCGGGCGCCTTCTCGTTGACCAGGCAGGCGGTGCAGCTCAACATGCTGCCGCGCCTGGAAATTCTGCATACGTCGGAGAAACAGTCCGGCCAGATCTACATGCCGCGCGTCAACCTGCTGCTGGCGCTGGTGGTGATGATGCTGGTGGTGGGCTTCGGCGAGTCCAGCAGGCTGGCATCGGCCTACGGCATCTCGGTGACCGGCAACATGCTGGTGACCACGGTGCTGTTGTTTGTGGTCATGACGCGGATCTGGAAATGGAAGCTGTGGCTGGCGGTCTCGCTGACGGCGCTGTTCGGCTTCATCGACGTCGGTTTCTTTGCCTCCAACATCGTCAAGGTGTTTGAGGGCGGCTGGGCATCGCTGGCCGTTGCCTTCACCATCGTGCTGGCCATGTGGACCTGGGTGCGCGGCAGCCGCTATCTGTTCGACAAGACCCGCCGCAACGAGATCCCGCTCGATTTCCTCGCCGGCAATCTGTTGAAGAAGAAGCCGCAGCTGGTGTCAGGCACCGCCGTGTTCCTGACCAGCGATCCGCTCAGCGCGCCAACCGCACTGATGCACAGCCTGAAGCACTACAAGGTGCTGCATGAGCAGAACGTCATCCTTTCAGTGGTGACCGCGCCGCAGCCGGTGGTGCCCGACAGCGACCGGGTCAAAATGGAGACGGTCAACGAGCTGTTCATGCGGGTAACGCTGACCTTCGGCTACATGGAGCAGCCCAACATCCCGCGCGCGCTGGCGATCTGCCGCAAGCAGGGCTGGAAATTCGACATCATGACGACTTCGTTCTTCCTGTCGCGGCGTTCGCTCAAGGCCTCGCCCAATTCCGGCATGCCGGTGTGGCAGGACCGGCTGTTCATCGGCCTGGCGCGCACGGCGGCCGACGCGACGGAGTATTTCCAAATCCCGACCGGGCGCGTGGTGGAGATCGGCACTCAGGTGGCCATCTAGGACATGCCGATATTCAGGTGAGGCCGGCCTGCGAACGGCAGGTTCCTGCGCTTCCGGTACTCACGGACCAAGTGTCCGCTCCGTTCCGGTTCTCGGAACCCACATTCTCGGTCCAGCCTGACCTGAATCTCGACATGTCCTGGCGAATGAGCTGTGTCTTGCGGCACAGTCCATGTCACTCCGCTTCAACCGGCCAGCGCGGCCTTGTTCGCCTCGAGGAACTGCTTCAGCGTTTTTGGCTTGCGGCCGGAAAGCGTCTCGATCGCGTCGGTCACCATGGCGATGCGGCCGGAGCGCGTGTTGACGTCGAAGGACACGATGACTTCAGCAAAATCCTCGGGAACGCCGGATGCCTTTACCCCTTCGGTGAGCGCTTCATCCGGAACCTGCACGACATCGAGCGACTTGCCGGTGACCTCGCTTACCAGGGCGGCAATCTCTGCCGTGGTGTAGGCGTGCGGACCGGTCAAGGTGTAGGTCTTGCTTTCGTTTGAAGCGCCAGCGAGGCTGGCGGCGATCGCCGCTGCCATGTCGTCGCGCGCACCGTGGGCAATGCGCCCGTCGCCGGCCGACGTGTACCATTTTCCCGAGGCGATCGCGTGCGGCAGGGCCATGAACAGGTTCTCCTGGTACCAGCCGTTGCGGAAGATCGTGTAGGGGATGCCGCTCGCCTTGATCGCCTGCTCGGTGCTGTAGTGGTCATCGGCAAACAGGACCGGCGATACCGGCTCCGGATTGGGCATCGAGGTGTAGAGCAGATGCGAAATGCCGGCGTTTTTGGCCGCGGCGACGGCATTTTCGTGCTGCTTCAGGCGCCTGCCGCTTTTGAGATCGAGATCGCCGGTCGAAATAATCAGCACCTTGTCGGCGCCTTTGAATGCGGTTTCCAGCGATGCCGCGTCGTTGAAGTCGGCGGCCCTGACAACGACGCCGCGCAGCGCCAGATCGGCCACGCTTTCCGGATTGCGTGTGGCGGCGATGATGTTTGCCGGTGGAACTTTGTGCTTGTCCAGGAGATATTGGATGACGCCGTGGCCGAGCTGGCCGGAAGCGCCGGTGACGAGAAGGGTTTCGCTCATGGAAGGTCCTGACATTGCGCCGCTAAGGCGGTTCGAGTGGCAGTCTCAAAAAGAGACCAGCACTAAAATAGGAATTGACCTGGTGCCGTAAAGAAGGCAGTTTTTCGGGAGGTAGGCACACGCAGGGAACCAGCCATGGACGGCAAGGTCATCAATCTGAAATCGAAGTTGGAGGTCTATAAGGCCATCTCAGGCGGCGGCAATATTGCCAATTGTCCGGTTCGCGAGGTCATTCAAGGGGTGAGCGGCAAATGGAGATCGCTGCTGATGATGGCGCTGGCTGAAAAACCCTATCGCTTCGGTGAGTTGCGGCGCCTTGTGCCCGACATTTCGCAACGCATGCTGACCCAGACGCTGTACGATCTTCTGCGCGATGGCTATGTGCATCGTGAGGTGTTCCCGACCAAACCACCAAGCGTCGAATACAGCCTGACCGATCTCGGGCGCTCTATGTTCGGCGCCTTTCATCAATTGATTCTGTGGGCCGAACTCAACCATGATGCGGTGCGCGCAGCGCGCGCCGATTTTGATGCGTCCCAGGCTTGAACGGCCGCCAAGGCCCAGGCTTGAACGACCGCTAAAGCCCCACGGTGCGGCTTGATTTCGCCGGGCTGCTGAAGGATTGTCCCGGCCAGTTCGGCTTTGGGGGCATTGGCATTTCCTACGACATCGCAATAGCAGGCGCCGGGCCGGCGGGACTGGCCATGGCGCTCTATCTCAAGCGCGCCGGGCATCGGGTCACGGTCTTTGAACGCTTCGATGAGCCGAAGCCGGTCGGCCCCGGGCTGATCCTGCAGCCGACAGGGCTGACGGTGCTGGCCGATCTTGGCCTGCTCGACGACATGCTGGCGCTGGGCAGCCGCATCGACCGCCTGCATGGCGCCGATGCCACCACAGGCCGTACCGTGCTCGATGTCCGCTACGATGCGCAGCGCGGTGGCCGCTTCGGGCTGGCGGTGCACCGGGCGGCCTTGTTCGGCGTGCTCTTCCGCGCCGCCCAACGCGAAGCGATCGCCATCGAAACCGGCGTCGAGATCGAGGCCTTGGAGACGGGCGAACGGACGACGCTGATCTGCGGCAACGGACGAAGGGCGGGGCCGTTCGACCTCGTCATCGACGCCAGCGGTTCGCGCTCGAAACTGCGCGGCGCAAGCGCTGCAGGCGAGCCACGACCGCTCACCTATGGC
>NZ_RZPB01000204.1:0-8556 GCF_003998535.1 Mesorhizobium sp. M7A.F.Ca.AU.002.02.1.1
CTAACAGCGACAGCACGCCGAACGTGCCGAGCAGCACCACCGGCACGGCGATCGTCGGGATGATGGTGGCGCGCAAATTCTGCAGGAAGATGAACATCACCAGGAACACCAGCACGATTGCTTCGGCCAGCGTCTTGACCACCTCCTCGATCGACAGCCGCACGAAAGGCGAGGTGTCGTAGGGATAGACGACCTCGACCCCTTGCGGGAAGGTCGAGCTCAGCCGGGCGATCGTCGAACGCACCGCTTCGGCGGTGTTGATGGCGTTGGCGCCGGTCGCCAAATTGACGGCGACGCCGGCCGCCGGCTTGCCATTGTAATTGGCCTGCGTCGTATAGCTTTCGGCGCCGAGCTCGACGGTGGCGACATCGTTGAGGCGGACCAGAGAGCCATCGGTCTGGCTCTTCAGGATGACGTTGCGGAACTGTTCGGCGGTCTGCAGCCGGCTCTTGGCCGTCACCGTGGCATTGAGCTGCTGGCCCTTGCGCGCCGGCAGGCCGCCGAGCTGGCCGGCCGAAACCTGCGTGTTCTGTGCCTCGATGGCGGTCGCCACATCGCTCGGCATCAGGGCATATTTGGCGAGCTGGTCCGGATCGAGCCAGATGCGCATGGCATAGCCGGAGCCGAACAGCTGCGTCGAGCCGACGCCTTCGACGCGCTTCAGCGTGTCGTTGACGGTGGCGTCGACATAGTCGGCGAGATCGGTCGAGTTCATCTTGGCGTCGGTCGAGACGAAGCCGATGACCATCAGGAAGCCGGTCGAGGATTTGGAGACGGTGATGCCGTTGCTCTGCACCACCTGCGGCAGCTGCGACTGCACCAGCTGCAGCTTGTTTTGCGTCTGCACCTGGGCGGTATCGGGATCGGCCGCTGTGGTGAAGGTCAGCGTGATCGAGGCCGAACCGGTCGAGGTCGACGTCGCCGTCATGTAGTCGAGATTGTCGATACCGGTCATGCCTTGCTCGATGACCTTGGTCACCGAGTTCTCGACCGTCTGCGCGTCGGCGCCCGGATAGGTGGCGCTGATGTTGACTGTCGTCGGCGCAATCTGCGGATATTGCGAGATCGGCAGCGAGGTGAGCGCCAGGAGGCCGCCCAGCATGATCACGATGGCGATCACCCAGGCGAAGATCGGCCGGTTGATGAAGAATAGTGACATCGCTCAGTTCCCGGTCGCGGCGGCAGGCGCCGGTTTCGCCGCATTGGACGCGGCCGGTGCGGCGGACGTGCTCTGCCCGCGGTCCTTGACCTCGCCGGTCGTCTCGTCGATCGTCACTTCGACACCCGTCGCATCGCCGCCGGGGCGCACCAGTTGCATGCCCTCGACGATGACGCGGTCGCCGTCGCCGACACCCGAATCCACCAGCCAGTTGTTGCCGACGCTGTTGCGCACGGCGAGCACGCGCGTCTCGACCTTGCCCTGCGCATTGATGACCATGGCGGTGGCCTCGCCCTTGGTGTTGCGGCTGACGGCACGCTGCGGCACCAGGAAACTGTTCTGGGCAACGCCCTCCTCGACCAGTGCCCGCACATACATGCCGGGCAGAAGCAGGCGGTCGGGATTGGGGAACTCGGCCCTGAGCGCAAAGGTGCCGGTGGTCTGGTCGACATTGGCGCCGGCGAATTCCAGCTTGCCGGTCTGCGTGTAGATGGTGCCGTTCTCGAGCTTCAGCTTCACGCTGACATTGGGCCCGCTGAACTTCAGCCGCCCTTCCGAGATCGCCTGGCGCAGATTGAGCAGGTTGGTGCTCGACTGCGTGACGTCGACATTGATCGGATCGAGGGCACGGATGGTGGTCAGCACCGTGTCCTGGTTCGCGGTCACCAGCGCGCCCGGCGTCAGCGTGGACTTGTCGATGCGCCCGGCGATCGGTGCCGTGATGGAGGTCCGGTCGAGGCTGATGCGCGCCGTCTCGGCACTGGCCTTGGCCGAGGCGACATCGGCTTGCGCCTGCGCCAGCGTGGCGGCGGCATCGTCATAATCCTGTTTGGAAACAACGTTCTGCTTCAACAGGCCGGCATAACGGTCGAACTTGGCCTGCGCCGTAGGCACCGCCGCTTCCGCCTTCTGCTGTGCGGCGACCGCGCTATCGTAGGACGCCTTGTAGCTCGCCGGATCGATGAGGTAGAGCGGCTGTCCAGCCGCCACCTCGCTGCCCTCCTTGAACAGGCGCTGCTGGATAATGCCGTTCACCTGCGGGCGCACTTCGGCAACCAGCGAGGCCGCCGTGCGTCCCGACAGTTCGGCGGTGATCGCCACCGATTGCGGATGCAGGGTGACGACGCCGACTTCCGGTTTGCCGGGCGCGCCCATGCCTGCGGGGGCGCTGCTCTCCTGCGAGCAGGCCGCCAGCAGAAAGGCGGATGCGAACATCGCGGTCCAGGGCGCCAGACGGCGTGCCGGCTGCAAAGACGGGCTAGGCTGGATAGACATGGACTGAATGATCTTTCGCTGGAGTTGCGGGCGCGGGCAATCGACCGCTTGGTCGAGGCATGCCGGCCGATATCTTGATGGTGGGCCGCGCCGGTCTGCGGGCGGCGACGAGCAATGCTTCGAAGCGGCTCATGTCGCGCTCCTTCTCGGCGGCCGGAGCTGCTCGAAGGTCGAGTAGCCGGCCGCGATGCCCACCAACATCATTATGCCGATCAGCGAGGACATGCCAAGCGCCTTGCCGGAATTCACGCGATCTTGCGGTCATCATGCCCATGGTTGTCGAGCGGCTGCGACAGCGGGAGCGACAACCGCCAGCCGGCGAAACTCAGGCGGATCGCGCCCTTCAGCGTGTCGGCCGGCGGGGCCAGCGGCATGCCTCGCCCGACAGGACCGAACGAGAGCCTCGGGCTGGCGGACGCGAGCAGCCGCAGCATGATCATGGCTTCCCACATTGTCGTGCTTCCATTGCAGGGTTCGAATTGGGCATGGTTCCGAATTGGCGCGATTCGAACTGGGCGTGATTGAAACGAGGATGGCGGAGATACGCCCGCCATCCCCGGAGAACCGGCCGACCCGAGAACGGGTTGGGTACCGGGCCGGCCGGTGCAGTCGGTCAGAGTTGCTCGTCGTTCCCGGGCTGGGGCGGGAGCTGCCTGCCATCGTTGGGCAGGCCTCTGGGGCCGGCTGCATCGTTCGGCGGACCGCCCCAGGGACCGGGGGGTGATCCATGGGCACGTTCCGCCGAAGCGAGGAGTTCGAGTTGTTCGGGCGTCAGCTTGGCGCGCAGTTCAGAGATCGCCTCCTTCAGTCTGCCGGCCGAAACCGCGCGGGCGGTAACGTCGTCGGCCAGCTTTTCCTGGAAGGCGAAGGGATCGGGCTTGCCGCCCGGGCCTGCTGCGTCGGGGTCCTTCGCTTCAGCACCAACGGGCCGCCCGCGGTCAGGCCGAGGCTGCGAAAGCACCGCCTGCAGCGCGCTGGTGTAGTCGCGCCAGGCGTCGAGCTGTTCGGTGCGGATGCCGACGCGGGTCTCCAGCGCGGCGAGCCGGGCGGCCAGCATGAATTCCGGCGGCGGACCCATGCGGCGGGGGCCAAAGCCTTGCGGGCCGAAACCCTGCGAACCAGGTCGCATCGGTCCATGCGGGCCGGGTCCATTCCGGCCGTGGCCTGCCCCATCCTGCATGGCCATGACAGGGGGCGGCTCACCGGGTCCGGCGCCGGGGTCGGGCTGCGCCGCCAGCGCGGGGTGAATTGCGGCGACGGAAAACAGGCCGAGCGCAAGAAGTCTGCTTGGCATAAAGATGTTCCTTTCTCTCATGCTTCGGACGGTTCAGAGGATAGGAAGCGTCTTTGTCCGCTTCGCGTCGGCGTGTTGCCGAAGGTTTCCGCAAAAGGGCAATTTGTTTCCGAATGTTTCCCATGGCCCGCCGGAAACGTTCGGTTGCAATTTTCCACGCCGCTCGGGCGCGGCTCTCCTATAATCGCGGCAAGCCCCTGCAATCACGGGTCCCAATATTCATCGGCAACGGCACGGTCATGCAGTCACAACCCCATATCCTCGTCGTCGACGACGACCGCGAGATCAGGACGCTTCTCCAGCGTTACCTCGACAGCCAGGGCTTTCGCGTCACGGCGGCGGCGGACCGGCGCGAATGCGAGCAACGGCTTGGCTCCGGCCAATTCGACCTGATCGTGCTCGACGTGATGCTGCCGGACGGCTCGGGGCTCGATATCTGCCGCGGTTTGCGCGACCGCAAGCCGCACACCCCGATCATCCTGCTGACCGCGCTGAAGGAAGATGTCGACCGCATCATCGGCCTGGAACTCGGCGCCGACGACTATCTCGGCAAGCCGTTCAACCCGCGTGAGCTCATTGCCCGCATCCGCGCGGTGCTCAGGCGCTCGACGCCCGAGGAGGCGCCCGCGCCGCCGCGCGCGCGCATCTACCGCTTTGCCAGCTATAGGCTGGAACCGGAGACCCGCAAGGTGACGGATGCGCGAGGCGTGGCCGTCGACCTCACCGGCGCCGAGTTCGATCTTTTGCAGGTGTTTCTCGACCGTCCCGGCCGGCTTTTGTCGCGCGACCAGCTTCTCGACCTGACGCAGGGCCGCGAACGCGATCCGCTGGAACGCTCGGTCGATGTGCTGGTGAGCCGGCTGCGCCGCAAATTTTCCGACACCGGCGACGGGCCGCTGTTCAAGACCGTGCGCAATGGCGGCTACCAGCTCACGGCGCGTGTCGAGACCGTGGAGAGCCACGCGTGAATTCGCTGCGCCGCCGTCTCATCCTGCTGTTGGTCGCCTCGATCGTCGGCGTCGTCGGCCTGGCGACGGCCGCCGTCATCAGCGTGCGCGGCGGCGGACCGCCGCCGGAACTGACCGTGCCGTGGATTGCCCAACAGATGGAAATGGTGGTGCGGCTCTTGCCGGGGCCGATCCCCGACGTCCTGCGGGTTCAATTCGCCGACCATCCAGCGGGCGGCAAGGTGGCTCGTGCGGAAACGGCGATGCTCAACGACATCCTGCACCGCCGTGGCCTCGACTTTCCCGCGGTCGTCAACGAGAAGCCGGACGAACCCGGCCAGATCGCATCGATGCACCTGCCCGACAGCCGATGGGCGATCATTGAGGTGCCGCACCTCAAGCCGCCGCGGCGAGAATGGCTGGTTCTGGCCGGCTGGATCTCGCTGATCGTCGCCGGCGCCACGGCGGTATCGGTCTATTTCACCTCGGTGCTGATCCGACCGCTCGAAATGCTGGAGGCCGCCGTCTCCAAGATCGGATCGGACGGCGTGCTGGCGGCGGTGCCGGAAGTGGGTTCGGCCGAGGTCAAGGCCACCGCGCATGCGCTGAACCAGCTCTCGTCGCGGCTGCGGACCGCCATGGAAAGCCGCATGCGGCTGGTCGCGGCTGCCGGCCATGATCTGCGCACGCCGATGACGCGCATGCGGCTGCGCGCCGAATTCCTGGACGACGAACGCGACAAATGGCTTCACGACCTCGACGAACTCGATCGCATCGCCGACAGCGCCATCCGCCTGGTGCGCGAAGAGGTCAACCAGGACGCCGTCGAAGCGGTGGACCTGGCAAAGACGGTGCGCGATATCGAAGCCGAGATGGTGTCGCTCGGCCATGCCGTCTCGATCGGGCACCTGGAAAAGGTTTGCGTGCGCGCCGGCGCGCTCGGCCTGCGCCGCGCCTTGCGCAACCTGATCGTCAACGCCGCCACCCATGGCAAGGCGTGCCGCATCGACCTGGCCGCGACCGACAATCGCGCCGTGCTGACCATATCGGACCATGGGCCGGGCATCCCCCCGGAACTCCTGAACAAGGCGTTCGAGCCCTTTTTCCGCGTCGACCCCGGCCGCCTGCAATCGATCCCCGGAGCTGGTCTTGGCCTCGCCATCGCCAAGGAAATCATCGAGCGCTACGGAGGCACGGTAACACTGGAAAACCGCCGGGGCGGCGGGCTGGAGCAGACGGTGGTGTTCGACGCGGTGTGAGGGTTGGCGGTCAGCCGAGTAATGGGCGTTGCGCGTGGCAACGACGAAAAACAGAGACGATGCTGCACCGCGCAAAGCTAATGGTTCCAAATCATTTCTTCACGGAGCCAGGGCCGGATCCATATAGACAAAATATAGATTACGGAATTTCCTGTGGTCTAACAAAGAACTAGGCTCTTAAGCCACGAGCTCGCAAATCAACCGAGGCGGGAACATCGGCAAAATTTAAACCACAGCGTTTAAGTTCTGAGAAAAATCGCCAGAATTGACGAGAAACGCTCGGTTTTCTCAATTTTTTAGCACTTGCTCACATAAGTATTTCAGCTGGGTAGATTTTTTGTGTTGCGCCGCACAATGCCGTAGCCGAACGATCTCCTGGGGGACTCGTTTGCGACTGGATATGCGCCGTGGAGGATCCCGCCAGGTTGACCAGCTTGAGCTACCCGTCCGTCGATTTCGAGCGTAGGTTTGACGATGCCTGCGCTCTGGCGGGTCTCGCCCGCCTTGGCCTGCCGCTCGAAACGGCCGGCTGGCGGCTTGGTCGCGGCCATCACGCTGGCGGATGCCGCTGATGGGAAGCGCCCGCGACATCCAACTGGATGCGTTGAGAGCCATCGCCGTGACGATGGTGTTGTATTCCCATTTCTTCGCCGCTGGAGGATCTTCATTCTGGGGCCATATCGGCGTGCGGCTGTTCTTCGTGCTGAGCGGCTTCCTGATCACGCGCCTGCTCCTGGAAGCGCGTTCGGCCGCCGAATTCGAGACCGGTCCCGCGCTGCGATCCTTCTATATCAGGCGAGGCTTGCGGATATTTCCACCCTATTTCGCCGTCCTGGGTTTCGTCTGGCTGGTCGACCTGGACCAATCCAGGGGATCGCTGGTCTGGCATGCGCTTTACCTGTCGAATTTCTGGTATGCGCTGCGCAATGACTGGAACCCTTGGGTGCTGTGCCATTTCTGGAGCCTGAGCATCGAGGAGCAGTTCTATCTTGCCTGGCCGCTGGTCGTCCTGTTGGCCCCGCGCCGCCGCTTCGAACAGATCTGCATCGGCGTCATCGCACTGTCGCTGGCCTATCGCTTTTATTGGCCGCTCACCGCCAACACGACGCTGGCGCGCGACCTGCTGCCGCCGGCATCCATGGATGCGCTGGCGACGGGCGCGCTGCTTGCCTGCTGGCGATCCAGGGGCGCGGCCCTGCCGCACTGGATGCGGCTCAGCTGGCCTGCCTTCGCGGCCGCATTCCTTGTCATCGAGTGGTTTGTGCCTGCGCCCGCCGATCCGATGCTCGAATGGACCCATTGGCTGGTGCGGCAAGTCCTGCCGCTGGTGCCGCTGATGGTCATCGTCGCAGCCTGTTCGCGCGGCCTTGGCGGCACTTTGGGAAAGCTTGCCGAACTGCCGCCGCTGCTTGGCCTCGGCCGCATCAGCTACGGCGTCTATCTCTATCATCCGATATTGCTGTCGCTCGCCGTCAAGGCGCAACCCTGGATTCCGCTCAACGTCTCGGAGCAAGGGCCAGGGCGTTTCCTGGTTGCGAGCGCCGCCACGATTGTCGCGGCCTCGATTTCCTGGGTGGTTTTCGAGAGGCCGCTCAACAGCCTGAAGCGCCACTTCCCCTATGTCGCGCGCACCCGCTCCGCACAGGGCAGCCATGGCGGCTGGCTCGCGACGGCGGCTGGCGGATCGCCCGATGGCCGCACACCGGCGCTCGAACTCCAGCGCACGGATGCAAGACGATGATCGCCGCACCGCTCGTCTCCGTCCTGTTGCCGGTCTACAATGCCGGTCCCTATCTCGCCACCGCGCTGGGAAGCATCCTGCGGCAGGATCACAGTCGCCTGGAGATCATCGCGATCGATGACGGTTCGACCGATAATTCGCTCGAGATACTCGAGCGATGCCAAAAGGCCGACAGCCGCATTTCGATCATCTCGCGCGAAAACCGTGGCCTTGTCGCGACGCTCAACGAAGGGCTGGCGATCGCCCGGGGCGAACTGGTCGCGCGGATGGATGCCGACGACGTCGCCTATCCCTGGCGTTTGTCGCGCCAGGTGGCGCTGTTCGAGCGGCGGCCCGAACTGGGCTTCTGCGGCGCCGGCGTCGACATGTTGATCCGCGGCCGCATCGCCAGGGGCAGGCCCGATCCGGTGTTCCAGTTCGGCCGCATCCCTGTATTGGCGATGTTCTTCACGATCTTCATGCACCCGACGGTCGTCTACAACAGGAAGGTCATCGACGACAGCGTCCTGCACTATGACCAGGCCTACCGGCATGCCGAGGACTTCGATCTTTTCAGGCGGCTGGCCGGCCGTTACCCGGCAGCCATGATGCCCGAAAACCTGGTCGTCTACCGCGTCCATGAGGCAAGCGTGACGAGCCGGCACGTCAAGGAGATGCGCAGGACGCATTTGCGGATCGTGGCCGAGAACCTCGAGCGGGAGGACCTGGCGCAGGCCACGCGGGACCTGCGCGACATTGGCGATGCGGTCAGCCACGGCACCGTCGCCCGTGCGGCCGACTTCATCGTCGCGCTGGAGGAGGAGATTTCCTCGCTGCCGGCGGCGACGCGGCCGAGCTTCGAGGCCGGCGCGCTGAACCTATTCTATTTCCTCTACCAGCTC
>NZ_RZPB01000205.1:0-8501 GCF_003998535.1 Mesorhizobium sp. M7A.F.Ca.AU.002.02.1.1
CCTCAGGCTGCGCCGGCTGCCGGGCATCTATGCCGGCGTCAACGTCTTCCGATTGCGGCAATCGCTGCGCGAACACCTTGTCATACTCGACCATCTTGAAAGCCTGCAGTATGAGGTGGCTGCCGATCTGCTTCGCATTCATCTGCGGCTCTCCCGCAACCAGCGACCGCAAGCGGCCAGCCGCGGGGCTCCCGCGCTGTTCGGCACGATCAGCCGGCCGGAATGACGAGGATTAATTGACGCGTAAAGCCAGCCCGACCATCGCGCTGTTTCCCGAAGCAAGCTTCGGCGCGGCGTTGAATTGCGTCGGCATCGCGCAGGCGCTGCGTGCGAAAGGCGCCCGGCCCGTCTTCATCTGCCATGCCGGTTTCTCCGGCGTCTTTGCCGACTATGGTTTCCAGGAATACCAGTTGCCAACCGACGAGCCGCTGAGCGAGAGCCAACGTCAGAGCTACTGGCAGGCTTTCGTGCGCCGGCACCTGCCGCATTTCAGGCTGAGCCCGATCGACCAGCTTGAGACCTATGTCGCTCCGACCTGGCAGGCCATCGTCGACACCGCGGTCAATGCCGAGGCGCCGCTGCGCCAATTGCTGGCACGGCTCAAGCCGGATGCCGTGGTGCTCGACAATGTCATCATGTTCCCGGCGATCGCCGCCGCCGGCTGTCCGTGGGTGCGCGTCGTCTCCTGCGCCGAGACCGAGCTGCCGGACGCCAATGTGCCGCCCTATCTGTCGGGGCTTGGCGTGGACGACCCGCAACGCGCGGCGTTCGAGGCCAGGTATCTGGCGGCTTGCGCGCCGGCGCATGACCGCTTCAACCGCTTCCGGGCGGATGCCGGACTGGGGCCGCTGCCGAAGGGTCAGTTCCTCGAGACGTCGCCCGATCTCAACCTGCTGCTGACGCCGACGATCGTGCGCCGCGAGCGTGCCGAGCCGCTCGACCCCGCGCGCTTCGTCTATCTCGAGGGCTGCGTGCGTTCTGAAGGGCCGTTCGAGGTGCCGGTGTTCCCGCGCAATGGCGGGCCGCTGGTCTATGTCAGCTTCGGCAGCCTGGGTGCCATGGATGTCGGCCTGATCGAGCGCATGCTGGTGGTGTTCGACAGGCTGCCGGCGCGCTTCATCGTCAATGCCGGCGGCCTGCGCGACGCTTACCGCGCGGTGCCGGACAATGTCTATCTCGACGCCTGGTTTCCGCAGCCCTCGGTGGTGGCGAAGTCGGATCTGTTCATCCATCACGGCGGCAACAACAGTTTTTGCGAAGCGCTGCGCTTCGGCGTGCCGTCGCTGATCATGCCCTATTGCTGGGATGGACACGACAACGCGCAACGCGCCGAAGAGACCGGCACCGGCGACCATATCGGCCGTGACGGCTGGACCGAAGGAGTGTTGGAGAAAGCCATTCTCGGCCTGCTGGCCGACGATGCCATGCGCGCCCGCCTCAAGGACAATGCAGCCCAAATGGCGCTGAAACCCGGAACGGATGCGGCCGCGCAAGCCATACTCTCTCTGATACGGATTTGAACGAAAATGCCTGACAACAACACGAACATCTCGCTCTCCAGCGGCAACGATGCCAAGGCCTGGCTGGCCCGGCACGGCATCAACGAAGTCGAGTGCCTGGTGCCCGACATGAACGGCGTCCTGCGCGGCAAGGCCTTGCCGACGGCCAAATTCCTCCAGGCGCTTGAAGACCGCGCGCTCTATCTGCCGAGCAGCGCTTTCCTGGTCAGCATCGACGGCCGCTATTCCGGCTCGATCGACGAGGGTTTTGCCTATTCGGATCCGGACATGCGCATGGTGCCTGATGTATCGACGCTCTGCCTGGCGCCGGGTGCCGCTCCCGGCAAGGCCTATGTCTTTGCCGATGCCTTCCATATGGACGGCCGGCCCTGGATGGCCTCGCCGCGCCATGTGCTCAGGGCCGTGCTCGACCTCTACGCCAAGCGCGGCTGGCGGGCGGTGGTGGCGCCCGAGGTGGAATTCTATCTCACCGCGCCCAATCCGGATCCGGACCGTCCGCTGACCGCCCCGGTCGGCGCCAATGGCCGCGCCGAGACCGTGCAGCATCCCTACGATATGGCCGGGCTCGAGGAGTTCGAGCCGGTGATCCGCCGCATTTACGATTATGCGGCGGCGGCCGGCCTGCCGCTCGACACGCTGATCCATGAGTCGGGAACCGCGCAGTTGGAGATCAACTTCCTGCATGGCGATGCGCTGCCGCTGGCCGACAAGGTGCTGCTGTTCAAGCGGCTGACGCGCCAGGCCGCGCAGCAAAGCGGCATGCACGCCACCTTCATGGCCAAGCCGATCGCCGCACAGGCCGGCAGCTCCATGCATCTGCACATGTCGGTCATCGACGAGGCCGGCAGGACTTTGTTTGCCGGCAGCGACGATGCCGACACCGCAATGTTTGGCCACTTCATCGGCGGCCTGCAGAAATATGTCCCCGAAATCATGCCGCTGTTCGCGCCCAACGTGAACTCGTTCCGCCGCATCAGGCCGAACCACAGCGCGCCGGCCAACATCGAATGGTCGCATGACAACCGCTCCTGCGGCCTGCGCGTGCCGGCCGGCGGCCGCGCCGCGCGGCGGGTGGAGAACCGGCTTCCGGGCGCGGATTCCAATCCTTACCTGGCGATCGCCGGCTCGCTGCTTGCCGGCTATCTCGGCGTCGAGCAGAAACTGGCGCGCTCGCCCGAGGCGTCGGGCAATGCCTACAAGATCAAGAGCACGCTGCCGAAGACGATGGAGGAGGCGCTCGATCGTTTCGAGGCTTGCGGCCCGGTGCGGGAACTGCTCGGCGAGGATTTCTTCCAGACTTATCTGCGCGTAAAGAGCGTCGAGCTCGACCTGTTCCAGGGCGTGGTGACGAGCTGGGAACGCGACCACCTTCTGCTGAAGGTGTGATCATGGCTTCCAGTTCAACGGGCTTCAATTCGGGCCTCGATATCGCAAAATCCTATTATGTCGCCACCGCCAATCCGGCGCCGGACCATCCGGCGCTGGTCGGCGACGTCGACACCGACCTGGTTGTCGTCGGCGGCGGCTGCACCGGCCTGTCGGCCGCCCTTCACGCCGCCGAGCGCGGGTTGAAGGTGGTGCTGCTCGAAGGCGGCAAGATCGGTTGGGGGGCGTCGGGCCGCAATGGCGGCCAGATGATCCCCGGCCTGCGCAAGGGCGCCAAGGGCCTGGTCAAGCTCTACGGGCCGGAGCGGGCAAAGGTGCTGTTCGATCTTGCGTTCGAGGCGCGTGGGCTGGTGCTCGACATCATCGAGCGCCATGCCATCGATTGCGATCTCAGGCTGACCGGCCATCTGGTCGGCGCGGTCAACGGTTCCGACCTCAAGGATCTCGAGGAAGAGGTCGAGTGCCTGGCTACGGTGATGAAGTTCCCGCACGCCGAAATCCTGTCGGCGGCGGAAGCCCGAGCCAAGGTCGACACACCCTATCATGGCGCGATGTATGAGCCGCTCGGCGGCCACATGCATCCGCTGAACTACACGCTCGGCCTTGCCCGCGCGGCGATTGCTGCCGGCGTCGTCATCCATGAGAATTCGGTGGCGGTGAAGCTGGAGCGTGAGCCTTCGATCCGGATCTCGACGGCAAAGGGATCGGTGCGTGCAAAACATGTCGTGCTGGCCGGTGACGCTCTGCTCGATGGGCTGGAGCCGCGCGTCAACAGCCGCATCATGCCGGTTGGCAACTACATCGTCGCCACCGAGCCGCTGGAGGGCAAGCGCAATGTCATCCCGGCCAATGTCGCGGTGTCCGACACACGCTTCGTCGTCAACTATTACCGGATGTCGGCGGACGGCCGGCTGCTGTTCGGCGGCGGCGAGCGCTACACGCCGTCACCGCCGGCCGATATCGCCGGCTTCGTGCGGCCGCATATGGAAGCCACCTTCCCGCAACTTCAGGGCTGCCGCATCGATCACGCCTGGGGCGGGCTGGTGTCGGTGACGACATCCAGGCTGCCGCATGTCGGGCACTATGGCGAGGTCTATTTCGCGCATGGCTATTCCGGCAAGGGCGTCATCCTGTCGACGCTGTCGGGCAAGCTCCTGGCCGAGGCGATCGCCGGCGACGCCTCGCGGCTCGATCTGTTCTCGACGCTCACCCCGATGCCATTCCCCGGCGGCACGGCGCTGCGCGGTCCGCTCTATGTGCTGGGCATGCTGTGGTATGCCATGCGGGATCGCATCAAGCATTGAGGGTCGGCGGGGCGGCGGCGAATTGCAAAACGCCGCGATCCTTCGCGCCCCCCTCAGTCCTGCCGGACATCTCCCCCTCAAGGGGGGAGATTGGCAGATTGGTGGCTTCGCCCATTCCTGCGTCGTTGGAGATTGGCGAAAGCCGGCGTGACGTCCGATCTCCCCCCAAGAGGGGGAGATGCCCGGCAGGGCAGAGGGGGGCGCTGTCCCGCCGACGGTGAAGGTTGTTGGAGAAGGCCTCTTAAACCACAAAAAAATCTTCAATCCGCTGCCTGGCCTCCAGCAGCGCCGGCAGAATCTCCCGCTCCATCTCCGCGACGGAGAACCGCGCCGATTGCGTCGAGACGTTGATGGCCGCGACCGTGCGTTCTGCGCGGTCGCGGATCGGCACGGCGATCGAGCGCAGGCCGAGTTCCAGTTCCTCGTCGACGATGGCAAAGCCGTCCGCTTTCGCCTTGCCGATGGCGTTGGCTAACAAACACCTGTCGGTGATCGTCTTCGGCGTCCGTCTCTCGATCGTCGCCTGGCCGAGGAATGCGTCCAATTCCTGAGGCGTCAGACCGGCAAGCAGGATGCGTCCCATCGAGGTGCAATAGGCCGGCAGCCTGGTGCCGACATCGAGCGACACGCTGAGGATGCGGCGGCCGGGAATACGGGCGACATAGACGACATCGGCACCCGACAGGATCGCCGCCGAACAGGCCTCGTTCAGCTGTGCGGCGACCGCGCGCATGATGGGTGCGGCGAAGGCCCAGAGCGAGGCGCCGCCGAGCCAGGTGCGGGCGATCGTCAGCAAGCGTGGCGACAGCGAGAACACGCGGCCGGCTTGCGTTGCATAGCCGGTGGCGGTGAGCGTCAGCAGAAAGCGGCGGGCGCCGGCGCGGGTCAGGCCCGCTTCCTCGGCCATTTCGGTCAGCGTCATGCCCGAGGGATGCCGAGCCAGGATCTCCATGACGGCAAGGCCGCGCTCGAGCGAGCCGACATGATCACGGGAAGCGGCTTCTTCGTCCATCTCAACTCCGCGGGAACGGCATCGACGCCAGGATTGACTCCTCGCCCTCCCCCAGCGTAGAAAGTATCGCATATAAAACATATGTTCGCAATGCGAACTTTTTGAACCCGGAGCCGATGCGATGGTCAAGTTCCTGCCGCTCAAACAGGCTGTTGCGGAGAATTTGAACGATGATGACACGGTCGCCTTCGAGGGTTTCACCCATCTGATCCCGACGGCGGCGGCGCATGAGGCGATCCGTCAGGGTTTTCGCGACCTGACCCTGGTCCGCATGACGCCGGACCTGATCTACGACCAGATGATCGGTATGGGCATGGCGAAGAAAATCGTCTTCTCCTATGTCGGCAATCCCGGCGTCGGCCTGCTGCGGCGCGCCCGCGACGCCATCGAGAACGGTTTCCCCAGATCGATCGAGATCGAGGAGCACAGCCATGCCGGCATGGCCAATGCCTATGAGGCGGGCGCGGCCGGTCTGCCCTGCGCGGTGTTTCGCGGCTATCGCGGTGCTGGCCTCGCGGCGGTCAATCCGAACATCAAGTCTGTCACCTGTCCGTTCACCGGCGAGGTGCTGGCGGCTGTTCCTTCGATCAGGCCTGACGTCACCTTCATCCATGCGCAGAAGGCCGACAGACAAGGCAATGTGCTGGTCGAAGGCATCATCGGCATCCAGAAGGAAGCGGTGCTGGCGGCCAAGCGAGCGGTGGTGACGGTGGAGGAAGTGGTCGATAATTTCGACGATCTGCACCCCAATCTGACCGTGCTGCCGCGCTGGACGATCGCGGCGATATCCGTCGTGCCAGGCGGCTCGCACCCGTCCTACGCACATGGCTATTATGCGCGTGACAATGCCGCCTATCTCGAATGGGACGAGATCGCCGCCGACCGTGACAAATTCCAGGCGTGGATGCAGGCCAATGTCATCGAGAAGAGCGCCGGCGATTTCGCGGCCCGGGTCGAGCATTTGAGGAAAGCGGCATGAGCGACAATCCATTGGGTTTCACCCCCAACGAGATGATGACGATCGCCGCCAGCAGGGCGCTCAGGAATGACGATGTCTGCTTCGTCGGCATCGGCGCACCGTCCGCGGCCTGCAATGTGGCGCGGCTAACGCATGCGCCTGACATCACGCTGATCTACGAGAGCGGCACGATCGGCACCGCGCCCGACGTGCTGCCGCTGTCGATCGGCGATGGCGAATTGTGCGAGACCGCCGTCACCACCGTCGCGGTGCCGGAGATGTTCCGCTACTGGCTGCAGGGCGGCCGCATCTCGATCGGTTTTTTGGGGGCGGCGCAGATCGACAAGTTCGGCAACATCAACACCACGGTCATCGGCGACTATTTCCATCCCAAGACCAGGCTGCCCGGCGGCGGCGGCGCGCCGGAGATCGCGACCTCGTCGAAGCAGATCTACATCACAATGGCGCAGACCAAGCGCGGCATGGTCGAGAAGATCGACTTCTTCACCTCCTTCGGCCATGGCGAGGGCGGCGACCATCGCAAGCGGCTTGGCATCGACACATCAGGTCCGACCTTGCTGATCACCGATCTCGCCATCTGGAAGCCGGATCCGGTGACCAAGGAATTCACCGTCGTGTCGTTGCATCCGGGCGTCACCCGCCAGCAGGTGCAGGAGAGCTGTGGCTGGGTGGTAAAGTTCGCGGAGGCGCTTGACGAAACACCGGCGCCAAGCGAACTCGAATTGAAGACATTGCGCGACCTGCAGGCCCGCACCAAGGCGGCGCATGAGGGAACCGGAAAAGCAAAGGCTGCATGACATGGCCGAGGCCTATATCTGCGACTACATCCGCACGCCGATCGGCCGCTTCGGCGGTTCGCTGTCTTCGGTACGATCGGACGATCTAGGCGCCATCCCGCTGAGGGCGCTGGCCGAGCGCAATCCGGGCATCGACTGGCAGGCGATCGACGATGTCGTCTATGGCTGCGCCAACCAGGCCGGCGAGGACAATCGCAACGTAGCGCGCATGGCGCTGCTGCTGGCCGGGCTGCCAAAGGAGGTCCCGGGCTCGACCGTCAATCGCCTGTGCGGCTCCGGCATGGATGCGCTGACCATTGCCGCCCGAGCCATCAAGGCCGGCGAGGCGGAGCTGATGATCGCGGGCGGCGTCGAATCGATGAGCCGGGCACCCTTCGTCATGCCCAAGGCCGACACGGCGTTCTCGCGCAATGCCGAGATTTACGACACCACCATCGGCTGGCGCTTCGTCAACCCGCTGATGAAGAAGCAGTATGGCGTCGATTCCATGCCGGAAACCGGCGAGAACGTCGCCGAGGATTTTTCGGTGTCGCGGGCCGACCAGGACGCCTTCGCAGTGCGCAGCCAGAACAAGGCCGTCGCCGCACAAGCCAATGGAAGATTGGCGAAGGAGATCACCCCAGTGACCATCCTGCAGCGCAAGGGCGATGCGCTCATTGTCAGCAAGGATGAACACCCCCGCGCGGGCTCAACGGTCGAGGCGCTGGCCAAGCTGCCGACGCCGTTCCGGCAGGGCGGCACGGTGACGGCCGGCAATGCTTCCGGCGTCAATGACGGCGCGGCGGCACTGATCGTTGCCTCCGAGGCGGCGGTGAAAAAGTATGGGCTGACGCCGATCGCCCGCATCCTCGGCGGGGCTGCCGCCGGCGTGGCGCCGCGCATCATGGGCATCGGCCCGGTGCCGGCGACGCAAAAACTCTGCGCGCGGCTTGGCCTGACACCAAAACAGTTCGACGTCATCGAGCTCAACGAAGCCTTTGCCTCGCAAGGCATCGCCGTGCTGCGCCAGCTCGGCATTGCCGAGGACGCCGAACACGTCAACCCGAATGGCGGCGCCATCGCGCTCGGCCATCCCTTGGGCATGTCGGGCGCCCGCATATCCGGCACGGCGGCGCTGGAGCTTCGCGAGCGCGGCGGCCGGTATGCGCTTGCCACCATGTGCATCGGCGTCGGCCAGGGCATCGCGATCGCGCTGGAACGGGTCTGATCGGCAAGTCTCTCCGGCTAACTTCGAGAATCCGGTGCGGTTAAATTTGACCACGTGGACAAAAGTCCGGACCCGTTCCATAGTTCCTCGTCTGATTTTTAGAACAGCCGGCTCGACACGGCTGTCGAACAGAGGGGAATACAATGGAAAACCGAAAGAACAGATTTCAATCCGCACGCGAAGGGCTTTCGCGACGCAATGTGCTGGAGTTGGGCGCGCTTGGCCTGGCTGCGGCAATGCTGCCGGGCGCTGCCTTCGGCAAGGACAAGAAACTGAAGGTGGCGGCGATCTTCGCC
>NZ_RZPB01000206.1:0-8423 GCF_003998535.1 Mesorhizobium sp. M7A.F.Ca.AU.002.02.1.1
CCTCAGGCGCCCTTGGGCGGCCCTGCATTGCGCGGCACGCTCGACCTTGACCGTCCGACCGAGGCGGCACCGCGTCCGCGCGGCGATGCCAACGCCCGCACGCCGCAGGGTGGCTGGGTGCGCGATCTGCTGACCGCGGCATCGAACGATGAGGACCTCAGGTCGGCAGCTCCCCCAGCGACTGCGGAAGCGCCCCGCGCTACGCCTGCCCAGCGATCGCCCCTTCATGTCGTCGAATCGCTGAACTCGCTCTCCGTCGATATCGCGCGGGCCATCGACCACGATGCTTCGATCGAGCTGTGGAACCGCTACCGGCGCGGCGAGCGTGACGTGTTCACAAGGCGGCTCTACACGCTGAAGGGTCAGCAGACGTTCGACGAGATCCGTCGCAAGTATCAGGCCGAGGCCGAGTTCCGCGCCGCCGTCGACCGCTACTGCGACGATTTCGAGAAGCTGCTCAAGGATGTCTCACGCAACGACCGCGACAACATCATGGCGCAGACCTACCTGACGTCGGACACCGGCAAGGTCTACACCATGCTGGCGCATGCGAGCGGCCGCCTGCACTAAGACGGGAATTGAACAGGCGGGCCATGGTCCCGCCTGTGCCTGCTCTAACGTCCGGCACGCGTTGAACCTGCCCGCAACAGGTCTTGCGAGACTATCGATGCCTTCGGAATCCGCCCTAAGTCGATCTCCCGACGGCGCTATAATTCATCCACAGTACCGCTGCCCTAACGCTCGCAGGGTGTGATCGTGAAGACGGCAATCATTTTCGACTGCGAGTTTCTTTGCCTGGAGGGCTCGCAACGCAGATTCTGGTGCGCGGCCCACGATCCCGACCCGGTGATCGCACAGATCGGCGCCGTCAGGCTTGGACTTGAAGGCGACTTCCCCCTGCTCGGAACACACAAGGCCTATATCAAACCGGTCGACCGGTTTGGTCAGAGATACGCCTTGGACCCATTCTTCACCAAACTGACCGGCATCACCGAGGAAGATTTGGAGACAAAAGGGGTGGCACTAGGGGATGCCCTCGCCGACATCGATCGTTTTTCCGAAGGGGCGCGATTCTGGTCCTGGGGCAAGGACGAATTGAACATGATCGCCATCAGCTGCTATGTCGGGGGCATTCAGCCTTCGATCCCGGCCACCCGGTTTGACAACGCCGTCAAGCTGCTGATCGCAGCCGGAATGCCGATCGAGGATCTGGCGAGAACGCCGAGCAACAAGCTTGCGGATTACTACGGCGTCAAGCACCCGCCATTGCAGGGGCACGATGCGCTCGATGACGCGCTGTCCGTGACCTACACCCTGCAGCACCTGATGAAGACCGGAAAGCTCCGGCCGGAGATCTTCGACCACTTGTAGGTAGAGAAGCCTGATGGGATTCCGGCGCGCGTCGCGCTCAGATCACCGAATCCGTCCAGCGCACGATCTGCCCGGCGGCGTCGCCGAACGCCTTGTCGAGTGCGCTGACATAAGCAGGATTGCCGCTGCCCGAGACGGGTGCGGCTGCGGTGAAGCTCTTGGAAGCACGGACCTCGCCGTTGCGATCGTTCAGGATCCGCACGAACAGATCGACCTCGGCATGTTCGCCGCCGTCGACCCGAACCTCGAATGAGCGGATCTCGACGATCACCTGATAGTCGATCGCCAGGCCCTCGCCCGGCTTGCCGACGCCGGCAAAGCTGCCCGATCGCTGGAAGGTCTCGGCCAGCCGCGCCTGCACGATCAGCGGCAGCCGGTCAGCCCATTGCGCGCCCTTGAGATACTGGATCGAACGATCCGACGGCTTGATGACGATGTTCTGGCTGTCCAGCGCCTTGAGCGCCGACGGCTGCGCGATCAGGATCTGGCGGCGGCTGTGGCCATGCGCGTCGACCGACGGCGCCGACAGCTCGAACGTATCGAGCGGCGCGGGCTTGCCGCCCAACGCCGCACAGCCGGCCAGCGTCAAGGCAAGCAGTGCCGCAGCCGATGTCAACCCGCCCGTTTTCACCCACACAGACTTCACGCGCGATCCCCGTTGTCCCCGGATCGTAAGATCGACCCGCTTTCGCGGCTCATGTTTCTGGGGCGCGCCGGCGCCGAAGTCAACGCCGCGCCCTGCCATCGAATTGCCGAACCTCGCCGTCGCCACCCGACAGGATGCGCTGCGGATTGCGGCTGAGGTCGGTTACCGCCTCCTCGATGCGGCTGATCGAACGGCGGCTGTCCTGCACCAGCGCTTCGACGTTCGAAAGCCCCTGGCCCGAGAATCGCGCCAGATTGTCGGTGATGACGCCAAGGCGGGCATTCAGCGTGTCGGCAACCTGCTTGAACGACTTCAGCGTCGCCCTCGCATCCGCCATCACGCCGTCGGCCTGCCCCGACCCGAGCAAGGTATCGACCTTGGCTAGAATGCCATCGACTCGCACCGAGGCATCGTTGAGCCGTTGCGCGAGCTGCTTTGCGTCCTTGATCGTCTGGTCGATGTCGTCGGCCCGGTTGGCGAACTTGTGGGTCACCTCCGCGATGTCGGCGGCGGCCTTGTCGGCGCTCTCGCTGGCCTTTTGGATGTTGGCGAGCGCCGAGCGCACTTGTGCGGGATCGATACCGTCGAGCACGTTGTCGACCTTGGCCAGCGTGCCTTGCGTCCGTTTGGCGAAGTCGTTGACCGACCCCACGGCTGTATCGACGTTCTTGATCACGCCGTCGAGCTGCTTCGACGTCTGCTTGAGGTTACCGGTTACTGCGTCGACATTGGCGACGATGCTCTTGATCTTGTCCTTGTCGACCGCGTTGAGAAGGCCTTCGGCCGCCTTCAGCGTGCCGTCGAGTTTGCCGGAAACGCCTTTCAGCTCATCGGCCAGCGTGCTGGCCGCGGACAGGAACTTGTCGATGCCGTCCGAATTCTTGGCCAGCGCATCGGAGAAGGTCTGGACGTTCTGGACGGTCTGCGTCAGCGGCCCGCGAACGTCCTTGGTGAAGCCTTCGAGCTCGGTCAGCACCTTGTCGGCGCGGGTGAAGATATTCTGCGCCGTCTGCAAGAGGTTGGTCACCGCCGACGGGTTGGCGACGATCTCGGCGACCTTGCCTTCCTTTTCCGCTTGGTCGAGGAGCTTTACCTCCTTGGGATCGGCGCCCTTGAGTTCGATGTTGGCCTGCCCGGTCAGGCCGGCAAGCCCGATATCGGCTTGCGTCGATTTGGTGATCGGCGTCATGCGGTCGATCTCGGTATCGGCGATGGCAACCGTCGGATTGTCGACATCAATATAGACGCGCTTGACGTCGCCGACCTTGACGCCGTTGAACAGCACGAAACTTCCGCGGCCGAGCCCGGAGGCCGAGCCCGGAATGCGCACGCGCAGCAACGTCGTCTCGCCCTTGTCGCCGATCGCCGCCGTCCAGTAGACGAAGGCAAACGCCGCCAGGATCGCGGCCAGCGTGAAGATGCCGACAATGACGTAGTTGGCTCTGGTTTCCATTGTCCCACTTATGGCTATGCGCGCGCCGCAAGATCAAGTTGCCGGGCGCGTTTTCCGCGGAAATAGGATTTTACCCACGGTTCCTCGCTCTTCAGCATGTCGTCGATGGTGCCTTCGACCAGCACTTTCTTCTTGCCGAGCACGGCCACCCGGTCGCAAGCGGTGAACAGCGTGTCGAGGTCATGCGTCACCATGTAGACGGTCAGATCCATCGTATCGCGCAGCTTGACCACCAGCTCGTCGAACTCCGCCGCGCTGATCGGATCGAGACCCGATGTCGGCTCGTCGAGGAAGACGATGTCGGGATCGAGCGCCAGCGCCCGCGCCAGCGCGGCGCGCTTGATCATGCCGCCGGACAGTTCGGATGGGAATTTTTGCGCCGCGTCGGGCGGCAGCCCGACCAGCTCGATCTTGAGCATCGCCAGTTCGTCCATCAGCTTTCGCGGCAGGTCGAGATATTCGCGCATCGGCACCTGGACGTTTTCCAGCACCGTCAGCGCCGAGAACAGGGCGCCGTGCTGGAACAGCACGCCAAGCCGCATGTCGATGCGCAGACGCTCGGCATCATCAGCCTTCTCGATATCGACGCCGAACAGCCTGATCGTGCCCGACTGCTTGCGTGTCAGGCCGAGAATGGTGCGCAGCAGAACGGATTTGCCAGCACCCGAGGCGCCGACAAATCCAAGGATTTCGCCGCGCCTTATGTCGAGCGACAGTCTGTCGAGGATAAGCTTGTCGGCAAAGGAAACGCTGATGTCGTGCGCGGAAAGCACGATATCGCCCTCGCCCGCGTCATCCGCCAATGCACCCGCCCTTTTCCTGTTTCGCAGCTTCATCTCAGAACTCGATCGCTGCGTAGAACATGGCAAAAAGCCCGTCGAGGATGATGACGACGAAGATCGACTTCACCACCGAAGCGGTAACATGCTGGCCGAGCGATTCGGCGCTGCCGCCGACCTTCATGCCTTCGACCGAGGCAATCGTGCCGATGATCATGGCCATGAACGGCGCCTTGATCAGGCCCGCAAAGATGGTGCTGAGATCGATGGCGACGCGCAGCCGGTCGATGAAGGCGGCGGGCGGGATGTCGGAATAGAGCCAGGCAGCCAGGATGCCGCCGCCGAGTGCGGCGAAATTGGCGATGATGGTCAGGCACGGCAAGGCGATGACCAGCGCCACGAGCCGCGGAAAGACCAGGACGCCGATCGGGTTGAGCCCGATGACCTTCAGCGCGTCGACCTCCTCGCGCATCTTCATCGAGCCGATCTCGGCGGTGATCGCGCTGCCGGAGCGGCCGGCGATCATGATCGCCGTCATCAGCACGCCGAGTTCGCGCAGGATCAGCACGCCGACGAGGTCGACGACGAAGATATCGGCGCCGAAATAGCTGAGCTGATAGGCGCCCTGCTGGGCGACGATGGCGCCGACGATCGCCGACATCAGCACCACCACCGGAATGGCGCCGACGCCCATACGGTCGATCTGGTTGAAAATCGCCGCCGGGTTGACGGCATGGCCACGGCCGAGCTTCATCTGCGCGCCACGGATGGTGGCGCCGAGGATGTTCATCGAGGCCAGAAAATCGTCGCGCATCTCGTAGACCCGGCGGCCAACCGCCTCCAGCGCGCGAATGACGATGTTGGGCGGTCGCACCGGGCCGGATTCGGGTTCGCGCCGCACGGCCTCGCCGACAGCTTCGAGCAGGATCGAAGCGATCTCGCTCTGGCCTTGCATCTGGATTTCGACACCCTTCTTCTCGAAGGCGCTGACCAGCCGGTCGATCAGCCAGGCGCCGGCAGTGTCCATCTTCTCGATCTTGGAAACATCGAGCGCCAAGATTTTGAAGCCGCTTCGCTTTTCGATCTTGCGCATGTCGGCGTCGACGAGTGCAACGGTCCGTGTCGTCCAGATTCCGGAGAAAGCGCAGCCAAGAACGCCGTCCTCCTCGCCGATCGCCACGCGCGGTTCGTGGTCAGCCTCCCCTGCGGTCGTGCCGCTTGCGTCGCGCTTGCCGATGGTCAACATGGCGTCCTGTTTAGCCTGACGGGTCTGACCTGTCGATTTGCCGACAACGCTTGTCGCACAGCAGGAGCAGAAAAATATGGCGCGTGTCATTTCGGTCGAGGCCGAGCGTTTTCCCATCGCCGGAACCTTCACCATTTCGCGCGGTTCCAAGACCGAAGCCGAAGTGATCTCCTGCACGATCAGCGACGGCGGCCATTTCGGCCGCGGCGAATGCGTCCCCTACAAGCGCTATGGCGAGACGATTGAGGGCGTGCGCGAGGCGATCGACGCCATGCGCGGCCGGATCGCCGATGGCATCAGCCGCAGCGCCTTGCTCGATGCCATGCCGGCCGGAGCCGCCCGCAACGCCTTAGACTGCGCCCTATGGGATCTGGAGGCGAAGCTCAGCGGAACATCGGTGGCGGTTGCGATAGGTGCTGTTCCCTTGCAGGCGCTCGAAACCGCCTACACGCTGTCGCTGGGCGAGCCGGAGGCGATGGCGGCGCAGGCCCGCGCCAATGCGGCGCGGCCGCTGCTCAAGGTCAAGATCGGCGGCGACAACGACATTGCCCGCATCCGGGCGGTCAGGCAGGCAGCGCCAGACAGCCGCATCATCCTCGACGCCAATGAGGGCTGGAGCGACGACAACATCGTTGCGAACCTCGCCTTTGCCGCCGAACAAAGCATCGCGCTGATCGAACAGCCGCTGCCGGCCGGTCATGACGAGATCCTGCGCCATATCGCCCATCCGGTGCCGATCTGCGCCGATGAAAGCGTGCACGAGGCTAAGAATCTCGAAGCGCTTGTCGGTCTTTACGATGCCGTCAACATCAAGCTCGACAAGTCGGGGGGCCTGACGGCGGCACTGGTGCTGCGCGATCGCGCCCGCGAACTCGGTTTCGGCGTGATGGTCGGCTGCATGGTCGGCACCTCATTGGCGATGGCGCCAGCGGTGCTGCTTGCCCAGCATGCCGATTTCGTCGACCTCGACGGTCCGCTGCTGCTTGCCCGCGACCGGGTACCGGGCCTTGTCTACCAGGGATCGCTGGTGTCACCGCCCGATACGGCGCTCTGGGGCTGAGCGCGCAGCAAGGCCGATCAGCGCCAGTCCGATCAACGCAATCGGGATCATGGCAAAGAAGCCGTCGACACCGAGACGGTCGTAGAGCGGGCCGGACGCCAGCGTCACCACCGCCATGAAGAAGCCGTTGGAGAAATAGGCAATGCCTTGCGCGGCACCTGTCCGCTCCTCGGAGATCGTTTCGCCGATCATCTTCTGCAGCCCGATCAGCCCCAGCGCCACCGAGACCGAGTGCAGCGACTGGACAGCGAAGAAGCCGGGAATGCCGAGGCCGAGCGGCCAGACCAGCGGAAAGGCGATCCAGCGCACGATGGAGCCGATTCCGGCCATCACCATGACCGACACGACGGAGAACCGGCCGAAAAAGCGGGTGAACATCATGAACATGCAGACTTCCGACACCACGCCCCAAGCCCATAAGAGACCGACTACCGAATCGCCGAGGCCGATCGACTTCCAGTAGATGGAGACGAAACCGTAGAGGAATGCGTGGCTGGCGGTGATGACGCCGACGCCCGTGGAAAAATACAGGAAATACGGGTTGAGAAGCTTCGGCGCTGAATGCTGGATGTCGGTGGCCGACAGCGGCGAGGCGCGCCGCGGACGGCCAAGGCGCGGCGCCAGCAGGCCGGCGGCAAGGGCGGCGGCAAACGCCACCAGAATGATAACCGGAACGGCTTGTGAACCGGTTACCGACAGAATGAAGCCGCCGGCGATATTGGCGAACAAATAGGAAATCGAGCCCCATTTGCGCATGCTTGTGTAGTTCGAACCGAAGCGGCGGACACCCGAAAGAGCCAGCGAATCGGCGATCGGCGAATGCGGCGTCCAGACGATGGTCAGCGTCAGCGAGACCGCCAGCACCATCGCATAGGTGGGTGTCAGGAAATAACCTGCCGACAAAAGCAGCGACGCAGCCATCAGCGCGACATAGACATCGGCGCGGTCCCTGGCACGGTCGGCCAGCGCGGTCAGCAGCGGCGTCGTCACCACGCGCAGGAACATCGGCGCCGCCAGAATGACCGCGATCTGCTCGGCATGAAAACCCTTGGCCTGCAGCCACAACGGAAAATACGGCAAATGCGTTCCGAGCGGCACGAAAAGCGTCGCGAACATCAGGCTCATGCGCAGTTCGAAATGGCGCGGCTTGACGAGTTGTTCGGGCGAGAGCTGCGGCAGGGACATGAATCGATCCAATCGCGCTGTATTCGGCCGGAGGGCAACGCGTATCGATCCCTTAACATGGACGAAAACCGGACGAAACCGGTTGGACTAATTGATTGATTCCGAAGCCGAAAGGACTTCGGACTAGGCCGCCTGCCCTACCCGGTCCTCGATGAGCAGCGGGATAAAGGGCTCGTCCGGCACCTCGGGCAGCACCTGCGCCCAAGTCAGGATTTCCATGCGGCCGTCAAAATGCTCGACCACAGCCGTACAACTTTCCACCCAGTCGCCGGTGTTGATGTACTGGACATCGCCAAAATTTTCGATGACGGCATGATGGATGTGGCCGCAGATGACGCCATCGACATGCGAACGGCGCGCCTCGTCGGCAAGCATGGTCTGGAACGAGCCGATGAAGTTCACCGCCTTCTTGACGTTGTGCTTGGCCCAAGACGAAAAGGACCAATAAGGCAGGCCG
The DNA here is from genome assembly GCF_003998535.1 of Mesorhizobium sp. M7A.F.Ca.AU.002.02.1.1. Taxonomy (NCBI): domain Bacteria; kingdom Pseudomonadati; phylum Pseudomonadota; class Alphaproteobacteria; order Hyphomicrobiales; family Phyllobacteriaceae; genus Mesorhizobium; species Mesorhizobium sp. M7A.F.Ca.AU.002.02.1.1. The sequence continues at coordinate 8,198 of NZ_RZPB01000206.1, forward strand.
AGCAGCTGGCGCAGCCGCGTCACCACGCGGTTGACCAGCATGGCCGCGTCATAGGCGTGGTCACCGAGATAGGCGAGCCAGCGCGCATTGTGGACCACGGTGTCGAACTGGTCGCCATGGATGACGAGCAGCCGCTTGCCGTCGGCGGTCTCGTGGATGGCGCGATCGGCAACGACGATGCCGCCGAAATGCACGCCCTGGAACTGGCGGGCGAACTCGTCATGGT
>NZ_RZPB01000207.1:0-8414 GCF_003998535.1 Mesorhizobium sp. M7A.F.Ca.AU.002.02.1.1
GACCGCGACAGATACAAGCCCGCCCACATAACGACAAATCCAGCAAGAACGATCAGCAGCAACCAGTTCATACGCCGACGCATGCTCTGCGTTTCCGCGTCCCGCGCGACGTCCATGTTGGTGATGGTGTGGAACATCATCGCCTTGCGCGGAAAGCCGCTGCGGTTGGTCAGGTCAGGCGAGCGCGCCTCTATGCGATAGCTCAGCCGGATCGCCTGGATGAAGACCGCCAGTATGGCGAGTGCCCAGACACCGGCCAGCAGATAGACCCCCGTCATGCCCTTACCTCTCGTATTTCTCGACCTTCTGTTCGATGGCACCGAAGATCGAATGCCCAGCCTTGTCCTTCATCTCGATGCGCACCGTGTCGCCGAAGCGCAGGAATGGCGTTTTGGGTTCGCCTGACACAATGGTCTCGATCATGCGCAGTTCGGCGATGCAGGAATAGCCGGCGCCGCCGGCCGAGACAGGCTTGCCCGGCCCGCCGTCGAGCTTGTTGGAGACGGTGCCGGAACCGATGATCGTGCCGGCGGCCAATGGCCGTGTCCTTGCTGCATGAACGATCAGCGCCGGAAAGTCGAAGGTCATGTCGATACCGGCATTGGCGCGGCCGAACGGCTTGCCGTTGAGATCGGCAAGCAGCGGCAGGCTGACCTTGCCGCCGTCCCAGGCATCACCCAGTTCGTCCGGCGTCACAGCGACCGGCGAAAACGCCGAGGACGGCTTTGATTGGAAAAAACCGAAACCTTTGGCCAGTTCCGGTCCGGTGAGCGCGCGCAACGTAACGTCGTTGACCAGCATGACCAGTCGGATCGCTGCCTTTGCTTCTTCGAGGCTTGCACCCATCGGCACGTCGTCGACGATGACAGCGACCTCGCCCTCCATGTCGATGCCGAAGGCTTCGTCAGCCGTGCGGATCGGATCACGTGGCGGAATGAAAGAATCCGAGCCGCCCTGGTAGATCAGCGGGTCGGTCCAGAAGCTCGCCGGCATCTCGGCGCCGCGCGCTTTGCGCACCAGCTCGACATGGTTCACGTAAGCCGAGCCATCGGCCCATTGATAGGCACGCGGCAGCGGCGAATGGGCGTCATGTTCGTGGAAGCGCTCCGCCGGCATCGCATTGTTCTCAAGCGATTCCGCTATTGTCGCGAGATGCGGGGCGATGCGCCGCCAGTCGTCGAGCGCCGCCTGCAGCGTGCGAACCAGGAACGAGGCGTCGGTGAAGCGTGTCAGGTCGCGCGAGACGACGACGAGTTTCCCGTCGCGCGTCCCGTCCTTCAATGTGGCAAGCTTCATGCGGTTTCCTCTCCTGCTGCAGCTTTGGCGCTGCTTAAGCCCACAACAAGACCGTCGCGGGCGATCGTCAAGTCGCCGTTCCAAGTTTTCCTGACGGCGGCAGTCCAGTCGGCCTCGCCTATCAAAGAATCGTCGGCCGGAATGAGGTGGTTGAGCACCAATCTCTTCACGCCGGCATCGCTTGCGATGCTGCCGGCCTCTTCGGCAAAGCTGTGGCTGGCGAGCAGATGCTCTCTGAGCCGCGCACCATTGCCGGTCCTGGCCACCAGTCGCTCGATGCCTTCTTCCAGCATGGCTTCGTGGACGAGGATGTCGGCGCCTCGGGCAAAATCGGCGAGCGGCGGATAAAAGGCCGTGTCGCCGGAGAACACCACGCTTTTGGCGCCATGCTCGAAGCGAAGCGCAAAACAATCGGTCACCGGCGGATGCTCGACGCGCAGCGCCGAAACCGTCAAGCCGCCCTGCGCGACCACCTGGCCTTCGCCGAATTCGCTGATCGACACCAGATCGCGAATATCCGGCCGGCCTTCGTCAACGATGCGGATCTCGATGTCGAACTCCATCGCCTGGCAAAAGCGCCGCCAGTAATGACCGGTGCCGGGCGGACCGAACACGCCGACGGGCGTCGCGAGGCCCGCCGTCCAGGCGGTGTGGATCAGCGGCCCCAGTTCAAGCACATGGTCGGAGTGCAGATGCGTGATGAAGATCAGGTCGAGCGACTTCAGGCTGATGCCGGCATCGACCAGACCACGCGTCACGCCAAGGCCGCAGTCGACGACGATGCTGCGGCCGCCGATCTGCAGCAGCGACGAACTCGGCCATGGACCACCCGGCCGCAATGCCGGGCCACCCTTCGAGCCCAAAAGCACCAGCCGATCCGGCATTGGCTCGGTGATCAAGACCAGTCGCCCTCGGGCGTGCCGTTGAAACGCTTCTTCAGGTCGGCCCAGCAGTCGATGTAGTTGTCCTGCCGGGTTTCGAGCTCGGCGCCGTAGCGGGTCAGCATCTGCGGAAATCGGGTCTCGAACATGAAGGCCATGGTGTTGTCGAGCTTGACCGGTTTCAGCTCCGCGCGCGAGGCCTTTTCAAAGCCAGGCGCATCCGGCCCATGGGCCAGCATCAGATTGTGCAGGCTGATGCCGCCAGGCACGAAACCTTCTTCCTTGGCGTCGTACTGGCCGTGGATCAGGCCCATGAACTCGCTCATGATGTTGCGGTGGTACCAGGGCGGCCGGAAGGTATCTTCGGCCACCAGCCAGCGCGGCGGGAAGATGACGAAGTCGATGTTGGCCGTGCCCTCCTCGCCGCTTGGTGCCGTTAACACGGTGAAGATCGACGGATCGGGATGGTCGAACAAAAGCGCTCCGACCGGTGAAAAGGTCGCCAGATCATATTTGTAGGGCGCATAGTTGCCGTGCCAGGCAACGACATCGAGCGGCGAATGGCCGATCTCGGTGACATGGAAATTGCCGCACCATTTCACGATCAGCCGGCACGGCGTTTCCTTCTCCTCGAACCAGGCGCAAGGCGTCTTGAAATCGCGTGGGTTGGCCAGGCAATTGGCGCCGATCGGGCCGCGATCGGGCAGCGTCAACTTGGCGCCGTAGTTCTCGCAGACGTAGCCGCGCACTTCGGCGTCGACCAGCTCGACCTTGAAGACCAGACCGCGTGGCAGCACGGCGATCTCGCCGGGCCGCAGCTCAATGACGCCCATCTCGGTGACGAAGCGCAATGCGCCGACTTGCGGCACGACCAGCAACTCGCCGTCGGCATTGAAAAAATGATCGTCCGCCATCGAGGTGTTGGCGACATAGACATGCGCCGCCATGCCGGTCTGCCCGAGCACGTCGCCAGCGGTTGTGATGCTGCGCATACCGGCGATGAAATCGGTCGGCTCCTTCGGCATCGGCACCGGGTTCCAGCGATACTGGCCGAGCGCCAGTTCATGATCGCCGACATTGGGCGCACTCTTCCACAAGGGATAGCTCGCCGCCTTGAAGCGGCCGGTGTGCTTGACGCTCGGCCGGATGCGGTAGAGCCAGGACCGCTCATTGGTGCCGCGCGGCGCGGTGAAGGGCGAGCCTGAAAGCTGCTCGGCATAGAGGCCGTAGGCCGGCCGCTGCGGCGAATTCCGTCCCTGCGGCAACGAGCCGGGCAGCGTCTCGGTCTCAAAATCGTTGCCGAAGCCCGGCATATAGGAAAAGGCCATTGCTTCCTCCCGGAATGGATCTCAATTGACCAAACTGGTTTCATTTGTAACCATCGAAAATGTAACCATCAATGGCGGCTTTGAAAAATGGCGATCAGGAGCGAAGCGTCCGACGCGGCTGAAATTCTCAATCTGGAAAACTTCCTGCCCTACCGGCTCTACCGGCTTGCCGACGCCGTCAGCCGCGAATTTTCGAGGATATACAAGGACAGCCATGGCCTGACGCGGCCGGAATGGCGCACCCTTTCGGGGCTGGGGCAGCATGGAACGATGACTGCGACCGAACTCGGCGAGCAATCGGCTATGCACAAGACCAAGGTTTCACGCGCCGTGGCTGAACTCGAGCGGCGGCGCTGGTTGATGCGGACACCTGATGAGAAAGATCGCCGTATCGAACATCTGACGCTGACCGGAACGGGGCTTGCCGCCTATCGCGAGATGGTGCCGCTGGCGAAGGCGTTCGAACGGGATTTGCTGGCAAGGCTCAGCGCTGAAGAGCGCACGGCGATCACCAGCGGACTGGCTGCATTGGAGACCAGTCTGGTCCCGAGCAAGAGTTAGTCCAAGATCAAGCCAATCACTCTGAACGACGGAGTTCGAGCGAGACTGCGTGGAAACTCCCGAAGCATAGCATTGCTTTCGATTTAATCGTTATTTGCGTTGTCAGGCCGCGTATAATGCCCATCATACCGACAGGAGGACTACGATGAGCATTCGCACATTAAGTGTCCTGGTGACGCTGCTTGTAGGCACCTGCACATTTGCGCAGGCGCAGCAGACAAAGCCGATGTCGATCGAAGTGTTCCCTTTCGAATTGGAGGACAAGAGCGCCGGGGCGGGAATAATTCCCCCGGATGAATATGACAGGCGCTATCTGTCGGAATCAGCACAAGTTGCTAAGGACATGCTCTCCCAGTCTGGGCGTTTTACAGTAATTGATGTGCCGGCGAGGGATACACAGGCCACGGCGCCGCACGGATTGCGCAACTGCGCTGGTTGTGAAGGCCCGATTGCCAAGGAGCACGGCGCGTCGCTTGCCTTGCTTGGCGTCGTAACGCGCGTCAACCGAACAGAACATACTATGTTCATTCGCATCCTTGACGCCGAAACCGGGAAACATGTTTCGGAGGGGTTTACCGATCTTCGCATGGGTGCGAACTACGCGTGGCCCCGCTCCGTGAAATGGCTGATGAAAAACAGAATTCTGCGTTAGGGCGGCATCTACCAATCCATCACCACCTTGCCGGAACTGCCGCTGCGCATTGCATCGAAGCCGGCTTGGAAATCGTCGATGCCGATGCGGTGCGTGATAAGCCCGGAAACATCCAGCGGCCCCTGCACCAGCGCGATCATCTTGTACCAGGTCTCGAACATCTCGCGGCCATAGATGCCCTTGAGATGCAGCATCTTGAAGATGACCTTGTTCCAGTCGATCTCGAATCCGGTCGGGGCGATGCCCAGAATGGCGATCTTGCCGCCGTTGTTCATGGTGTCGATCATGTCGCGGAAGGCGGGGGCTGCGCCCGACATTTCGAGGCCGACATCAAAACCCTCGGTCATGCCGAGTGCCGGCATGACATCGCGCAGCTTTTCCTTGGACGCGTCGACGACATGCTGGACGCCGAGCTTTTTCGCCAGCGCCAGCCGCACCGGATTGATGTCGGTGATGACCACTTTTCGCGCGCCGACGCATTGGGCGACGAGCGCGCCCATGATGCCGATCGGCCCGGCGCCGGTGACCAGCACGTCCTCGCCGACCAGATCGAAGGAGAGTGCCGTGTGCACGGCATTGCCCAACGGATCGAAGATGGCGGCGATCTCGTCCGGCACATCATCGGGGATCGGCACGACGTTGTGCTGCGGGATAGCCAGATACTCACCGAAGGCGCCCGGACGATTGACGCCGACGCCGAGCGTGTTGCGGCACAGATGCCCTCGCCCGGCGCGACAGTTGCGGCAATGACCGCAGACGATGTGGCCCTCGCCCGACACGCGCTGGCCGACCTTGTATTCGGTGACCGCTGCGCCGAAATCGGCAACGGTGCCGACGAATTCATGGCCCGTCACCATCGGCACCGGCACCGTCTTCTGCGCCCACTGGTCCCAATTGTAGATGTGCACGTCGGTGCCGCAGATCGCCGTCTTCTTGATCTTGATCAGCACGTCGTTAGGGCCGATTTCCGGCACCGGCACCTCTTCCATCCAGATGCCTGGTTCGGCCTTGGCCTTCACCAGCGCTTTCATCATGTTCGACATGCTTTTGTCCCTTGAAGCTCTTGTTCCGGAATCGCTTTTCGATTCCGGCTTGTCAGGAAATCACCCCGAGTTCGCGCCCGACGGCGGCGAACGCTTCCACCGCGCGGTCGATATCGGCGCTGGAATGCGCCGCCGACATCTGCGTGCGGATGCGCGCCTGCCCCTTTGGCACCACCGGGAAGGAGAAGCCGATGACATAGATGCCGCGCTTCAGCATGCGCGCGGCCATCTCCTGCGCCAGGCTGGCATCGCCCAGCATCACCGGGATGATCGGATGATCCGCTCCGGCCAGCGTGAAGCCGAGCTTGCCCATTTGCGACCGGAACCGCGCAGCGTTGTCGTAGAGTTTGTCGCGCAGCCCATCGCCGTCCTTGATCAGCTCGAACACCTTGATCGAAGCGCCGGCGATCGCCGGCATCAGCGTGTTGGAAAAGAGATACGGCCGTGAGCGCTGGCGCAACCAGTCGACCACCTGGCTTTTGCCCGAGGTGTAACCACCGGAGGCCCCACCAAGTGCCTTGCCGAGCGTCCCGGTGATGATGTCGACCCTGCCCTCGACGCCGCAATGCTCGGCCGAGCCGCGGCCGTTCTGACCGACGAAGCCGACGGCATGGCTGTCGTCGACCATCACCATGGCGTCATACTTCTCGGCGAGGTCGCAGACACCCCTGAGATTGGCGATGATGCCATCCATCGAAAACACGCCGTCGGTGGCGATCAACCGGAAGCGGCAGTCCCGGGCTTCCTTCAGGCGCGCCTCGAGATCGGCCATGTCGTTGTTGGCGTAGCGGAAACGTTTGGCCTTCGACAGCCGCACACCATCGATGATCGAGGCATGATTCAAGGCATCCGAAATAATGGCGTCTTCCTCGCCCAGCAGCGTCTCGAACAGGCCGCCATTGGCATCGAAGCAGGAGCCGTAAAGGATGGTGTCTTCCATGCCGAGGAAGGAGGAAATCGTGGCTTCGAGTTGCTTGTGCTCTTCCTGCGTGCCGCAGATGAAGCGCACCGATGCCATGCCGTAGCCATAGCGGTCGAGCGCCTGCTTGGCAGCATTGCGCAAATCGGCGCTATCGGCGAGGCCGAGATAGTTGTTGGCACAGAAATTCAACACCTTGTCGCCGCCGACCTCGATCTCGGCCGACTGCGTCGAAGTGATCACCCGCTCCGACTTGTAGAGGCCTGCCGATTTGAGCCCCGCGAGCTCGCTGTCGATGTGGGAGAGGAATGCTGCGGTCATGACCTAGCCTCGTTTGATGTGGGCCGACTGTCGTCTCGTCCGCGCGAAAAATCCATCGCAAAAACGACCGGATCGGTGGCAAGCAGCACGATGCGGCCCCGATGTCGATCATCACGCGGCCGAGGAACGACGCCACGACAAAGGTTCTGGCCGATGACCGCTCAAATGCCGGTACGGTGCTAAACGAGCCGATAACCATTCCGCGATCTTTCCACGGCCGCCCCTTGCCGGACAGCCGTCGATTTCCGGTCCTGTTAACGTTTGCAGTTCAATGGTGCTCATACAAGAATCCCTAGGCAAGAATCCTTAGGCGAGAGGGCCGCCCCCGAAAATGTCGCAGCAGCCGGTGCAAACCGTTTCAGGCAAGCTCATACTGCTGATCAAGGCTGGCTATTGGCTGGCCCTGCTGATCATTGCGGCCATGGTGATCGCCTCCTTCATCCTGCTGCAGCAGATGATGGCCACCCAACAGCACAATCACACCTTGCTCGACATCGTCAGCACACAAAAGACGCTGTCGCAGCGCATCGTCTTCCTTGCCAGTGCAACGGGTGCCGGTTCACGCGACAAGCAACCGGCGCTGGTCAGCGCGCTCAAGCAGGCAACGGCGGAGTTCGAGACCAACTACGACCTGCTGCTCGATCAGACAGGAGCCGATCCGCAATCGCCGGCCAAGCTCGACCCGAAGTCGATCGAAAGCGTCCTCTTCGCCAAGCCCTTCCACCTCGACTATTTCTCCGTCGGGCTGATCGCCAATGGCGACCGCCTGATCTCGGCCTATGAATCGCAATTCAACGGCAATGGCGGCTACAAGGGCGGCGGCGAACGCGTCAATCTCGACGCCTCAGTCGCCAATGCGACCTTGTCGGGTTATGCCGCGCTCGGCCAGCGCATCACTGCCGACGCCGACGACCGCTCCGAGAAGCTGCTCGCTCTCCATCGCACGCTGTTCTACGCCACAATCGGCGTCATCATACTGGTGGCGCTCTTCATCTTCAGGCCGATGTCGAACGCCATCCTGCGCAAGACGCATGAACTGATCGACGCGCGCAATTCCATGGCCTTCATCGCGGTTCATGACGGCCTCACCGGCCTGCACAACCGCACGTTCCTGACCGATCATTTCGACACGCTGATCAAGGGCACGCACCGGCGTCGCGAACGCCTTGCCGTCGTCCAGCTCGATCTCGATCGGTTCAAGCAGATCAACGATACGCTCGGCCACGCCGCCGGCGACTATGTGCTGGTCGTCACGGCACAGCGCATGCGCGATTCCTGCCGGGCGTCGGATCTGTGCGTGCGCCTGGGCGGCGACGAGTTCGTCATGATCCTCGGCGGCGCCGGCGGCACCGAAGACATCAACATGCTGGCGCGGCGCATCTTGGCGCACATCAACGAGCCGATCGTCTTCCA
>NZ_RZPB01000208.1:0-8382 GCF_003998535.1 Mesorhizobium sp. M7A.F.Ca.AU.002.02.1.1
CTACCTCCCCTGTTCCCTACTCCCCTACTCCCCTACTCCCCTATTCCCCTACTCCGCCGCAGCCTGCCGCAAATCGGCAATCACCGCGCGCCGGTCATGACGCCGCCAGGCGAGATGGAGTGAAACCGTGCGCTCGAGCCACGGCAGGTCGCGAAACACGATCCGCGGCGGCGCAGCGGCACGCAGGCTGGCTTGCACCGTCGCCAAGCCGAGACCCGCGCTGACAAGGCCGAGCGAGGTCAGCGGGTCCGCCGTCTCATAGGCGATGTCGGGCAAAAAGCCGGCTTTGGCGCAGGCGGCAAGGAACTGGCCGCGATTGGTGTCGTCCGGCTGGCGCACGACGGTGATCCAGGTGCGACCGTCAAGATGGTGAGGCCCGATCTCTGGCACTTCAACGAGTGGGTCATCTTCGGGGATCGCCAGCACCAGCGGCTCATGCCGCAGCGCCATGGCGGCGACATCCGGATCATCATCGGGTGGCGGCGAGTAGACAAAGCCCAGATCCAGCGACCGCTGCCGTAGCCCTTCCAACTGCGCCGCCGAGCGCAGGCTTCTCAGCTGCAGGTGGAAATCCGGCCGGTCGCGACGGAACTGGCGCAGCATCCCGGCGACAAGCCCGGCATGAACGGCCCCTTCGACATAGCCGATGGCGAGCCGGCCGACGGCGCCGCTGGCCAGGTTGCGGCCGAACTCCTCCACACGTCGCGCATTGGACAGCAGCGCGCGGGCCTCGGTGAGGAAGGCGCGGCCCTCGGCGTTGAGATGGACCCGCTGCTTCGACCTCTCAAAGAGGGAAACACCCAACTGCTCCTCGAGCTGGATGATCTGCCGGCTGAGTGGCGATTGGGAAATATGCAGCATTTCGGCTGCGCGCCCGACATTTCCGGTTTCGGCGACCGTGACGAAATAGCGGAGCTGGCGCAGGTCGAACATTTCTCCTCCAAGGCTCAAGTCCCTTTGGGTCTCAACTTTATCCTAATCAGTCTTGGACTGTCTGACCAGCCAAAAGCGATAATCGGCCATCCCAACCAAAGGAGACCGCCATGCAGTTCTTTGCCCTTCTCGCTCGCAACACCGAAAAATTTACCGATGCCGATTTCGCTCCACTTCTGCCCGGCGAAGCCGAACAGCGGCGCACGCTCTACGCCGAAGGGGCGGTACGTCAGGTGTGGAACCGAGGCGACATCCCGGGCAGCGGCATGATGCTCGAGGCTGCTGATGATGCTGAGGTTCGCGGCCACCTCGCCACCTTGCCGTTGGTCAAGGCCGGCATGATGGACATTGCCGCAATCGTGCCCCTCAAGCCCTACCCCGGCTTCGGCCCGAAGCACTGACAGGGCACATCCGGGGGTGACGAAGGCGTCACCCCCGGATTGACACGGGGATCGACAGACTGTGATCGGCTGTCAAGAAACCGTCACACGAAACCGGCTTCGCGCGTGCTAGGAATCAGTATCAGGCAGCCGCCGTGCGGCGCCATCTTCGGAACATGCATCTGGCACCGCCCATGGACATCACTCTCGCCCCGGAAGGCACCGATCTCTCGCCCTACCTGCCCGACGAGCACGGACTGTTCTTCATCTATCACTTCACCGCTGAGGGCGTGCGAACCAGGGACGCCGCCGCCGCGCACTGGACATGGCGCAGCTACCAGCTTTCCGACATGCGGGCCCGTCACGAAATCGGCGCCGATCGGGTTTTGCCGGCACCGGCGCGTGAAGCTTTCCTGTCCGCCAGCCATGGCTGCCACATCGACCTCGAGGACGACTGGCTCTATGGCGATCTGCCGGACCTGCGCCATGACTATTCGGCGGAAGCGGGCGGGCTTGGCCATTTCCGCTTCGCGCTCAATGACACGATGCTGGTCGGCGCCCGCAAGCAACCGCTGCAGTCGGTCGACAACATCCGCAAGGCGATCGAGAATGGATCGCGCAAGTTCCGCTCGCCAGCCGAGTTGATCGAGGCTGTCGTCGGCCAGTCGTTCGATGGCATGGTGGCGGAACTTGCGGCACTCGGCGACAGTCTCGACGGCATCGAAGACCGTATCGTCTGCGACGCATGGCACAATGAACGGCAATCCCTGGTCGACGCGCGCCGGCATCTGGTGGTGATCCACAGGCAGATGGCGACGCTGACCAATCTGTTCCGTCACCTTGATCATTCGCACCGCAACGACCTGCCAGACAGCATCAACGACATGGCCGCGCGCCTTTCACACCGGGCGCAGACGCTGCACTATGACGGCGAGCAATTGCAGGCGCGCGCCCGGCTATTGCAGGACGAGCTTATGGCAAAGCTGACGACGCAGTCGAACCGGCTGCTGTACGTCCTGTCGGTGATGACGGCGGTGCTGTTGCCGATGACCATCATCTCAGGCCTGTTCGGCATGAACGTTGGGGGCCTGCCGCTGGTCGACACGCCAATGGGCTTTTGGGTGGTGACGGCTGTGTCGATGGTGATCGCGGGCGCGACCTATCTCTTTGTCAGGCGGCTCGGACAGATGTAGCACCCGCCGGCAGCTTTCACGCAGTGGCGCGAAGATCCTCGATGATGGTGCCGGCGGCGGCCACTTCCGCTTCGTGATCGGGCTCGCGCCAGGTCTCGGCAAGCCCAGCCGCATGCCATTCGCGCATCGCCGGCAGAGCAAGCAACTGCGCCGGATACGCTGCAGCCGCACCCTCGAAGGAGAGCCCATAAGACTGTGCGCGGAACGCCACCGGGGCAAAGAAAGCATCTACTGCGGTGAAATGAGCGCCCGCCAGAAATGGCCCGCCGAAACGAGCAAGACCATCATTCCAGAGGTCGCCGAGGCGAAAGAGGTCCTGCTTCAGCGCATCGGACATCGGAAACGGCTCTACCCGCACGCCGCAACTCATCGGACAGGCGCTGCGCAATGCGGTGAAGCTCGAATGCATCTCGGCGGCGGCCGAGCGCGCCCAGGCGCGCGCCTTGGCTTCGACGGGCCACACGCCATGGTGGCGTTCGGCCAGATATTCGACGATGGCCAGCGAATCCCAGACCGCCCAGCCGTCGTCGACCAGGCACGGCACGCGGCCGCTCGGTGAGAAGGAACGGTACAGATCCCAGCTCGATCCGGTCGGGAATGGCGTCAGCCGTTCCTCGAATGGGATATCCAGCGCGCGCATCAGCACCCAGGGCCGCAGCGACCATGAGGAATAATTTTTGTTGGCGATATGCAGCAGGTACATCGAACCCCCTTACCGTGCGGGCTGCGGCGCGGCGCGTCGCGCTGTCGTCAACATCGACCAGGAATAGACTGCCAAAGCCGCCCAGATCAGCGCAAAGGCGATGGCCTGGATGGTGCCGAAAGGCTCGTCGAAGATCAGAACGGCGATCAGGAACACCATGGTCGGCGCGATATATTGCATGATGCCGATGGTTGACAGCCGCAGCAGCTTGGCGCCGAAGGCGAACAGCAACAACGGCACCGATGTGACTGGACCGCAGCCGATCAGCAACGCCGTATCCGTGCCACTGCTGGATACGATGTGGTCCTGTCCGGTCGCGATGAGATAGACTATGTAGCCAAGTGCCGGCACCGACAGCAGAAGGACTTCGAGCAAAAATCCCTGGCTCGGGCCGATCGGCAGCGTCTTGCGGAAGAAGCCGTAGGCGGCGAAGGAAAACGCCAGTGCCAACGACACCCAGGGCAGCTTGCCGCCTTCGATGGTCAGCACGGCGACGGCGACGGCCGCCAGCACCACCGCCGCGATCTGCAGCCGGTCGAGCCGCTCGCCGAGCAGCAGCGCGCCGACAACGACGCTGACCAGGGGATTGATGTAGTAGCCGAGCGCGGTTTCGACGGTGCGGTCGACCGCGATCGCCCAGACATAGATGCCCCAGTTGACCGAGATCAGCGCCGCCGTCAGCGCGGCCATGGCGATGGTGCGCGGCGAACGAAGCGCCGCCTTGAAATCCGCCGTGCGGCCGGCCCAGATCAGAACGGCGGCGGCGATCGGCACCGACCAGACGATGCGATGGGCAATGACTTCCGCGAGCGGCAGATGAGCGACCGCCTTCATGTAGAAGGGCAGCAATCCCCATAGCAGATAGGCGCCGAGCGCCAGCAGAAAGCCGCGCCGGGCCTTGGACTCTGCATCCAGGGTAATTGCTTCAGTGGCCATGGGCCAACGCTATGGCCCAGTCACCTTGGCAAGACCATCGCAAAGTTCTGATGGATCAATGGACTTTCGCTGATGGTTCAACCCTATTCGGCGGCCACCAGTCCGGCCATCTCGCGGTTCTTCATCAGCTTGTAGACGATGGAATCCATCAGCGCCTGGAACGAGGCGTCGATGATGTTCTCGGAAACGCCGACCGTCCACCAGCGCGCGCCGGTGCCGTCATGCGATTCGATCAGAACGCGGGTGATCGCCTCGGTACCGCCATTGAGGATACGCACCTTGAAGTCGGCCAGCTCCATGTCGGCGATCTCGCCCTGGAATTTGCCGAGGTCCTTGCGCAGCGCGATGTCGAGTGCGTTGACCGGGCCATGCCCCTCGGCCACCGACATCTTCTCCTCGCCATCGACCACCACCTTGACGATCGCTTCGGAGACCGTCTTCAACTGGCCGTTGGCGTCGAAGCGGCGCTCGACCATACAGCGGAACGAGGTGACGTTGAAGAATTCCAGCAGGCCGTGCAGCATCTTGCGGGCGAGGAGTTCGAAGCTGGCATCGGCGCCTTCATAGGCATAGCCCTCGGCCTCGCGCTCCTTGACCACGGATATCAGCGCGTCGAGCCGGTGATCGTCCTTCGGCACCTCAATGCCGCGTCGCCTCAGCTCGGCGAGGAAATTGGCCTTGCCGCCCTGGTCCGAGACCATGACACGGCGGCGGTTGCCGACCGTTTCGGGGGGGACGTGCTCGTAGGTCGCCGGCTCCTTGGCCAGTGCGGAGGCATGAATGCCGGCCTTGGTGGCGAAGGCGGAAGCGCCGACATAGGGCGCTTGCGCCTCTGGCGCTCGGTTCAGGAGTTCGTCGAATGCGCGCGACAACCTGGAAATGCCTGTCAGCGCCTCAGCCGAAATGCCAGTTTCGAAACGATCGGCGAAGGCCGGCTTTAGCGCCAGCGTTGGCACGATCGAGATCAAATTGGCGTTGCCGCAGCGCTCCCCGATGCCGTTGAGCGTGCCCTGGATCTGGCGCACGCCAGCCTCGACAGCGGCGAGGGAATTCGCCACGGCCTGGCCGGTGTCGTCATGGGCATGGATGCCGAGATGATCGCCTGAAATGCCTGATAAAATAACCTTCTCGACGATGGCGCGGACTTCCGATGGCTGCGTGCCGCCATTGGTGTCGCACAGCACCACCCAACGCGCCCCGGCATCATAGGCGGTCCTGGCGCAGGCCAGCGCATAGTCGGGATTGGCCTTGAAGCCATCGAAGAAATGCTCGCAGTCGACCAATGCCTCCTTGCCGGCGGCGATCGCCGCCTCGACGGAGGCCTTGATGGCATCGAGGTTCTCCTCATTGGTGCAGCCGAGCGCGACACGGACGTGGTAGTCCCAGCTCTTGGCGACGAAGCAGATGGCATCCGATTTCGATTGCACAAGAGACGCTAGGCCGGGATCGTTGGACGCCGACACCCCTGCCCGCTTGGTCATGCCGAAGGCGACGAATTTGGCGCGCTCCGTGCGCTTCTCCTGGAAGAAGGCGGTGTCGGTCGGGTTGGCGCCGGGATAGCCGCCTTCGACATAGTCGAGGCCAAAAGCGTCAAGCAGTTTTGCGATGGCGATCTTGTCCTCGACGGAAAAGTCGATGCCCGGCGTCTGCTGGCCATCGCGCAATGTGGTGTCGAAGAGATAGAGGCGCTCGCGGGTCATGGTCATTTGCCTGCAAACTTGTCCGTCGCGCGGATCAGCCGGTCGAGGATACCCGGCTCCGAATAAGCATGGCCGGCGCCCTCGATCAGATGGAAATCCGCCTTTGGCCAGGCCTTGTGCAGCGCCCAGGCATAGCGCGCCGGGCATGGCATGTCGTAGCGGCCATGGACGATGGTGCCGGGGATGTCGCTCAGCCTGTGCGCGTCGCGCAGCAATTGTCCCTCTTCCAGCCAGCCGGCATGGACGAAATAGTGGTTCTCGATGCGGGCGAACGCGACGGCATAGTCGTCCTGCCCAAACGGACCGCTTGTCTCAGGCTCCGGCAACAGCGTGATCGTTTCGCCTTCCCACAGGCTCCAGGCGCGGGCCGCCTCGATCTGCGCCTTTCGATCCGTGCCGACCAGCCGCTTGCGATAGGCGACCATCATGTCGCTGCGCTCGGCCTCCGGGATCGGCGCCAGGAAGCGCTCCCATTTGTCCGGGAACATTTCCGAGACGCCGAACTGATAGTACCATTCCAGTTCCGCACGCGTCAGCGTGTAGATGCCGCGCACCACCAGTTCGCTGACGCGTTCTGGGTGGGTCTCGGCGTAGGCGAGCGCAAGCGTCGACCCCCAGGAGCCGCCGAACACCAGCCATTTGTCGAAGCCGGCCATTTCGCGCAGCCGTTCGATGTCGGCGACCAGGTGCCATGTCGTATTGGCTTCGAGCGAGGCGTTGGGCGTCGATTTTCCGCAGCCACGCTGGTCGAACAGGATGACATCGTAGAGCTTCGGGTCGAACAGCCGCCGGTGTTTTGGCGAAATGGTGCCGCCCGGCCCGCCATGCAGGAACACCGCCGGCTTGGCGCCTTTAGTGCCGGAACGCTCCCAGTAGACCTGGTGGCCGTCGCCGACATCGAGCATGCCGGAATCGAACGCCTCGATCTCGGGATAAAGCGTACGCAATTGACTGCTCATAGTTGTAAACCTTTGGTCGGCCAGTCCGGCGTTTCATGGTCTGGGTGCTGGAAGGAGATGATGGATTCCTGCCTGTTGTAATAATCAGGATCCTGGTGGACGGGCTGATCGAAGATCGTCTCCACCCAGGGCAACCGCGCGGCATAGTTGACCTGGATCTGCGGTGCCAGGTCCGAACGGTCGTCGAAGGCACCGATCGCGATTTCCAGCCCGCCGGGCTGCCGATATGTCAGCGGCGTGCCGCAGCGGGCGCAGAAACCACGATCGATGTTGACCGACGACTGGAAGTAACTCGGCTCTTCATGGGTCCATTCGACGCCATCTCTGGGCACCGTGACCAGCGCGCCGAAGAACGAGCCGAACTGCTTCTGGCACATGCGGCAATGGCAGATGGACGGACGGCCGAGCGCTCCATGAACGCGGAAGCGCACGGCGCCACACTGGCAGCCGCCGGTTCTTACCTGATCGGTCATGATCTTTCCTTTGGCGGCCATTGTTCGGTGTCGTGGTCGGGGTGCTGGTAGGAAACGAGATCGGCCAGATAGGAGGCCGACGACATGTCGGCCATGGTGTCCTCGCCCGGCAGTTGCGGGATCGAGTCGACATAGGGCAGCTTTGCCTCGATCCCCCATTGAATCAGCGGCACGATCTCCGCTGGATTGTCGAACGCACCGATGGCGAGGCCAACCCCGTCCGGCGCGGTGAAGGTCAGCGGCGTGCCGCAATCGGCGCAAAAACCGCGATCGACATGGTTGGACGAACGGAAGTATTTCGGCTCGCCGCGCGTCCAGTCGAGCCTGGCGCCACGCACCGAAACCAGCGGCGCGTAGAACGCGCCGAACGCCTTCTGGCACATGCGGCAATGGCAGACCGAAGCGTCGCCCAAAGCGCCTTCAACGCGAAAGCGCACCGCGCCGCACTGGCAGCCGCCGGTATAGATCGGTCGGTTGTCGAGGCTCATCGCTGATCACTCCGGCGCATGGCAGACGGCCTCGACGTTGTTGCCGTCGGGATCGAGGACGAAGGCGCCATAGTAGTCCGGGTGATAGTGCGGGCGCAGGCCCGGCCCGCCATTGTCCTTGCCGCCGGCGGCAAGCGCCGCAGCATAGAAGGCTTCGACCTCGGCGCGGCTGCGCGCGGTGAAGGCGACGTGCTGATGGGCCTTCTGACCATCCTTGCCTTCCTGCAGCCAGAATACCGGCCGATCGCGACCGTAGCCACCGACCTTTTTACCGCCGGTGTACTCCAGCGGCACCATATACAACAGCGCGGCACCAAGCGGCGCCATCGCCTTGTCATAGAAAGCCTTCGAAGCGTCGAAATCGGCAACGTTGATGCCGAGATGATCGATCATCTTTTTACCTCCCAGGTGGTGATGCGTTCGCCTGTGACCGGATCCTTGCCGTCCTTCAACTGTATCCCCTGGGCCAGCAGGTCGTCGCGGATGCGGTCGGCTTCGGCCCAGCTCTTGGCGGCGATGAACGCGAGACGCTTGGCGATGGCCTTGCCGACGTGGCCTTCATCAACCTTCGCCGACGCGACGTCGAAGCCGAGGAACAGCAGCGACGCCTTCAGCGA